>QIIH01000185.1 GCA_003229235.1 Flavobacteriales bacterium
CCTCTGCAATTTTCTCTAAACGTTTACTTGCGCCTTTAAAGGTCGCAATAGCTTCGTAAAAATCGTCTGCGTCTATTCCCATCAACTGGCATACCCAACGTGCCCCTTCTAGGTTACTCAAATTGTGAGCACCAAATATTTCGATAGGCATCATGCCCTCTGGAGTCTCTAAGAGCGTCTGCCCGTCTACAACTTGGTAATTAGGTGTACAATAAGGGTACTTTTTAATCTGTCGCTCACAAGCATCTACTATTTGCGCTACATGTGCATCTTCTTGATTGTAAATAATTGCCCCTCCTGGCGTGATTTGTTCTAAGAATATCTCAAATTGTTCTAGGTAGATTTCGAAGGTCGGGAATACATTTATATGATCCCAAGCAATTCCACTAAGTAGTGCAATATTAGGAGCGTACAAATGAAATTTAGGCCGGCGATCTATAGGCGAAGACAAATACTCATCGCCCTCTAAGACCATAAAATCGTTGTCTGGTGTGAGCTTTACCATAGTATCAAAGCCTTCTAACTGTGCCCCTACCATATAATCTACATCGCGATCGTGATAATTGAGCACATGCAAAATCATAGAAGTGATGGTGGTTTTACCATGAGAACCACCTATTACCACACGTGTTTTTTCTTTGGCCTGCTCATATAAAAACTCTGGGTACGAATAAATGGTGAGCCCTAGCTCTTTTGCTTTGAGTAATTCTGGGTTGTCTTCTTTAGCATGCATCCCCAAGATTACGGCTTCGGTATTCTCAGAAAGTTTAAGAGGAAACCAGCCAAAAGCAACAGGCAACAATCCTTTTGCTTCTAACCTACCTTTAGAAGGTTCAAAAATTTCGTCGTCACTACCTGTAACTTGATAACCTTTGTTGTGCAAGGCCAAAGCCAAATTGTGCATTGCACTACCTCCTATCGCGATAAAGTGTACTTTCATGAATAAAACTTAGCGATAAAGATAGGACTAATTGTCACTATTTAGCAACAAGACATCTGTTCGATTAACGACTTTTCTTGTAAGACTTCTTTATAACCAGAACTATCTGCTAACGCCTTAAAAGTATATTGCTGCGCAACTTTTTTGTCGCCTTAATGAGTGTTATCTTGATGAGTGTTTCTGTAAATGCAGTTCTTTTTCATGCCACATTAGATCCTGGCAATATATATTCAGCCCTTGCTTTACTGGTACTTAATGTAGCAATGCTGTATGGATATAAAAGTAATTATAAAGGTATGCTCGCGGGCTAGTTACTTTTTAGGCGGATATCCATTTAATATTTTACCAATAACTTTATAATAATACGCCTGCCTTTGCGCAGGCGTTGTTTTTGCCGGATACGTACCGGTATAAACTCCTTGCCATACTAAGGCATCGTTTTGAGCATCAACTAAGTCTAAAGTGAATTGCTGTTCAATTTTATTTCCTCCAACAGGAACATCACCTCCAACACCAACACTAGCGTTACCACCACCACTACCAAATCCTATCCCAATAGTATTACCTGCGGTGATTTGCTCGTATGCAAAAAAGTTAATTAATAGTTGTCCAGAAGATTCTTTATTCAGATTCTTTAACGGTAATAAACTATCTAAGGCATTTTTAACCCGTTCGTCTTCAAAATCGTTAAGGTTGCTCTGTATGGTTGTAAAATATTGATAGCTCGAATAGACAGAGAAATCTGTTTTTGTATCGTAATCGAAGGTTGCAGTTGCTCCGCAACCAAGTAACAGCAATAATATTAAGGAAGTTAATAGCGTTCGCATTTTTTGTTTTAAGATACTAATTATCCATTAGTTTTTAATTAACCTCTTAAAAATACTGCCTCGATTGGTTGCTACTCGAACAAAATAAACACCGGCAGATAGGCCAGAAATATTAATCGAGCTAGTTGTTTGTTCTAAAACTTTTTGACCAATTAGCGTAAAAACAGAGACATTAAATAACTGTAAAGGCTCAGA
>QIIH01000023.1 GCA_003229235.1 Flavobacteriales bacterium
ATTTTAATTATAGGAGCGTCTAAGTAATCAAACATTTGCTCCTGTACTTGATACGTAATTTCTGTCGCGACATTCCCAAAAGGCCAGGCTTCTTCTAAAATAACCAGTCTATTGGTCTTTTTAACAGATTCCATAATAGTTTTATGATCCATTGGGCGTACTGTTCTTAAGTCTATTACTTCACAAGAGATTCCTTCTTTTTCAAGTTCATCTGCCGCTTTATAGGCTTCTTTTATAATTTTTCCGAACGAAACGATGGTAACATCACTTCCTTCTCTTTTTATTTCGGCTACACCTAAAGGAATTAAATATTCGCCTTCTGGCACCTCGCCTTTGTCACCATACATTTGTTCTGATTCCATAAAAATTACAGGATCGTTATCTCTAATTGCAGCTTTTAACAAGCCCTTTGCATCTTTAGGATTAGAAGGTACAACCACTTTTAAACCAGGACAATTGGCATACCAACTCTCAAAAGCTTGCGAATGCGTTGCACCCAATTGACCAGCCGAAGCTGTTGGGCCTCTAAAAACAATAGGAATATTAATTTGGCCACCACTCATCTGGCGCAATTTTGCCGCGTTGTTAATTATTTGATCAATACTAACCAAAGAGAAATTAAAGGTCATATACTCAACAATGGGTCTGTTACCATTCATAGCACTCCCAATTGCAATTCCAGAAAATCCGAGTTCAGAGATAGGAGTGTCAATAACACGCTTAGCGCCAAACTCATCTAACATTCCTTTAGACGCCTTGTATGCTCCGTTATATTCGGCTACCTCTTCGCCCATTAAATAAATAGACTCATCCCGTCGCATTTCTTCACTCATGGCCTCTTGAATGGCCTCTCTAAATTGAATTGTCTTCATAGGAAATTAACTTCATAATAATATATAAAAAGGGACTAATGCCCTCCTTAAAAAATAACGAACACAAAAATAACATTATTTGATTGCTTGCGGCTTAAAATAATTCGAAATTCTACTTATTTACTATGCGCGCATAGTAAATAAGTAAAAATATATAACTAACTTCGCCACTTCAAAAACAACGTATTTTAAATCATAATTTACCTATGAAGATTTTAGTGTGCATTAGCCACGTTCCGGATACAACTTCAAAGATTAATTTTACCGATAATAACACTGCCTTCGATACAAACGGAGTACAATTTGTTATTAACCCTAACGACGAGTTTGGTTTAACTAGAGCCATGTGGTTTAAGGAAAAACAAGCCGCAACAGTACATGTTGTCAACGTTGGAGATGCTACTTCTGAGCCTACCCTGCGCAAGGCGTTAGCTATAGGCGCAGACGAAGCAATTCGCATAGACGCTGCACCTACCGATGGTTATTTTGTAGCGAAACAATTGGCACAAGTTGTAAAAGAAGGAGGCTACGACCTTGTTCTGGCAGGAAGAGAATCGATCGATTTTAACGGAGGAATGGTTCCAGGAATGCTAGCTGCAATCTTAGACGCCAATTTTGTGAACACTTGTATTGGTCTAGAAGTAGATGGCGACAACGCCACTGCAATTCGCGAAATTGATGGCGGAAAAGAAACCTTATCAACAACACTACCTTTAGTAGTTGGAGGCCAAAAAGGATTGGTTGCAGAAAGCGATTTACGCATCCCAAATATGCGCGGAATCATGATGGCTCGTAAAAAACCCTTACATGTAAAACCAGCAACAGTTAATGCTGCTGCTTCGCATACCGTGAGTTTCGAAAAACCTACACTAAAAGGAACAGTGACTATGATCGATCCTAATAATGTTGAGCAATTAATTGATTTATTACATAACGAAGCAAAAGTAATCTAAGGTTACAGCGCTTAAAAAAAAATACTATGTCTGTATTAGTTTACGCAGAATCCGATTCAGGAAATTTTAAAAAGATTGCTTTCGAAGTTGTTTCCTTTGCGAAGGGAATTGCCGATGCAATGGGAACTTCTGTTAC
>QIIH01000283.1 GCA_003229235.1 Flavobacteriales bacterium
TATTGGCATGAATCTTAAATACAAACCCGCTAAATTCTTCTTCGTCGGGCTTAACCAATCGAGTAGAACTTTCCTTAGCTCTCGGAGTGGGTGCAATTTGAATAAAGCAATCTAACAACTCGCGTACACCAAAATTATTTAATGCAGAACCAAAAAATACGGGTTGCAGATTTCCTGCCAAATAATCTTCTTTGCTAAATTTAGGATAAATTCCCTCTACTAACTCGACTTCTTCCCGCAGCGTATCGGCAGCGCTACCCCCAATGAGTTCGTCTAAGGTAGGATTAGACAAGTCTTCTATTTTTAGTGTGTCTTCAATATTTTTTCTAGAATCCCCGCTAAAGAGGTTTAGGTTCTTCTCCCATATATTATAAATTCCCTTAAAATCGTATCCCATTCCTATCGGAAAACTCAACGGAGTAACCCTAAGGTTTAGTTTTTGTTCAATTTCGTCGAGGAGCTCGAAGGCGTCTTTCCCTTCACGATCTAATTTGTTTATAAAAACAATCATTGGGATAGAGCGCATTCGGCAAACTTCTACCAATTTTTCTGTTTGTTCTTCTACTCCTTTTGCTACGTCGATAACAACTATTACACTATCTACTGCCGTGAGTGTTCTGAAGGTGTCTTCTGCAAAATCTTTATGCCCAGGAGTATCTAGAATATTAATTTTTATTCCTTCGTATTCAAAGGCCAATACAGAAGTTGCTACAGAGATTCCACGTTGCCGTTCGATCTCCATAAAGTCGCTGGTTGCTCCTTTCTTAATCTTATTCGATTTTACCGCTCCTGCTTCTTGAATTGCTCCTCCAAAAAGCAATAATTTTTCTGTCAGTGTTGTTTTGCCTGCATCAGGGTGAGAGATGATTCCGAAGGTTCGACGGCGTGCAATTTCTGTTATTAGGGACATAATGTGTATTAGAAAGGGGCAAAGATAAGGTATGCGTCTAAACTAAGTTAAGAAGATATAAGGGAAACTTTAATTTATTGAAAATAACTATTTGTATTTCACGAAATCGTTTTCGATAATTTTTGACTTTTCACGTAATAATACTTGCTTTAGTCATGATTTTGTAAGTATTCTTCTTATAAAATACTACGGCATTTACGTAATTCATCGAGTAAAGTGGGGTTTTATCTAAAAAGACTTACTTTATGTCAAGGTAGTCGAATTCCTACGTACATTTATTCTATCAACTAAACAAATAATTATTAAACTGTAGAAGAATAACTGACAAAACTCTTAGTCAACCCCCGCTAATTTTGATTAGTTCCTACGTCTTTTTTTAAAATAATTTTTATGATAACCTCACAAATTACTCTTACGAGAGGCATCCGTCTTCTCACTATTTTAACGACTTTTTTTGTTAGTGGAATCACTTATTCTCAATCTTGTAATGCCAGCTTAGTTATAGAGAATGGCATAAACATTGGGACAGCAGACGAAGACGGTACTCAGTTTATTTTAATAGTTAAAAATGAATCTGGAAAATCTCAGAGTTATCAGTTAAATGCCAACTTTTTATCTGCATCTTGCGCAACTGCAAACAGGGCTAATTTAGGGGAAAATATCCCTCTTGATGTTCATTTTAAAAGCCGTGATGATAGTTCGTTAGGGGCTACTCGAATTACACTTTCTCCCAACGAATCAAAACGAATAAATATAGATATACAGGTTCCGCAAGGAAGCGCATATAATAGGTGGAGTTGCATCCAACTCGAACTGAATGCAGAAACCTGTTCAAGTATTGTAGCAACACAGGCGTTGCGTGTATTTGTGCCAGATCCATCTGAAGAATAAAACGATAGAAATTAACACCATAAGTTTATTTTAAATAAATTTTTATGCATCAAAAGATACCTCACAACTTTATAAGGAAAACAGTCGTTAGCATCATGCTGGCCGTAGGTTTTCTAGTGCTCAGCACAAATAATGTTCAAGCACAAGAAATTGTCATT
>QIIH01000511.1 GCA_003229235.1 Flavobacteriales bacterium
ATAATTAAACTGCCTCCTTACGTCAGCAGTTTTATTGGCACAAAAAAAGCCTCTCATTTCTGAGAAGCTTTTTCTTTCTGTGCGGGCGGAGAGACTCGAACTCTCACGCCGTGAAGCACTAGATCCTAAGTCTAGCATGTCTACCAATTCCATCACGCCCGCAATTGGACGGCAAATATACATACATTTTATAATTTACAAACAATCCGTCTGTCAAATTATTAGAATTTGGTACCTTAGCTTTTCTTATCAAAAAAAGCCTAATGGAGCAGCCAAAAGACTACATAAATCAGCATAAAGACAGATTCTTAAACGAACTTCTAGAACTCTTAAAAATACCATCTATCAGTGCAGATTCGGCCTATAAAGACGATGTGATAAAAACGGCAGAGGGTTGTGATACAGTAGAAATTTGTGAAACGCCAGGCTATCCTATCGTATATGGTGAGAAAATAATCGACCCAAAATTACCTACAATTTTGGTGTACGGGCATTACGATGTTCAACCACCAGATCCCTTATATTTATGGGACAGCCCTCCTTTTGAGCCTGTTATCAAAAAAACCGAAAAACATCCCGACGGAGCTATTTTTGCTCGTGGCGCTTGCGACGATAAAGGGCAAATGTATATGCATGTAAAAGCCTTAGAGTTTATGACGGCTAACGATCAGTTGCCTTGTAATGTCAAATTTATGATCGAGGGCGAAGAGGAAGTTGGCAGTGAAAGCTTGGGTTGGTTTGTAGAACGCAATCGCGAAAAACTCGCCAACGATGTTATCCTAATTAGCGATACAGGAATGATTGCAAACGATGTTCCTTCAATCACTACTGGGCTACGAGGCCTTAGTTATGTAGAAGTTGCCGTAACTGGCCCAAATAGAGACTTACACAGTGGTTTGTACGGTGGTGCAGTAGCCAACCCTATTAATATATTAACCAAAATGATCGCCTCACTTCACGATGAGAACAATCATATAACGATTCCTGGTTTTTATGATGCTGTAGAAGAATTATCTGCGGCCGAGCGCGCAAAAATGGCAGAAGCTCCTTTTAGCTTAGATGCCTATCAAAATGCGCTCGAAATAGAATCGGTTTATGGCGAACATGGTTATAGCACAAACGAACGCAACTCGATTAGACCAACCTTAGACGTTAATGGTATCTGGGGCGGTTATACCGGAGAAGGAGCCAAGACTGTTATTGCCAGCCAAGCTTTTGCAAAAATTAGCATGCGTTTAGTGCCCGATCAAAACTGGGAAGAAATTACAGAGTTGTTTAAAAATCACTTCGAATCTATTGCTCCAAAAGGAGTTACTGTCGAAGTTACTCCACATCACGGAGGCCAAGCTTACGTTACACCTATCGATAGTATGGGTTATAAAGCCGCCGAGAAAGCCTATTCTGAGACTTTTGGAAAAACGCCAATTCCGCAACGCAGTGGCGGGAGTATTCCCATTGTAGCACTGTTCGAAAAAGAGCTTAAGAGCAAAACCATTTTAATGGGCTTTGGCTTAGACAGTGATGCGATTCATTCGCCTAATGAGCACTTTGGCGTATGGAATTACCTAAAAGGAATTGAGACCATTCCTTGGTTTTATCATTATTATACCGAGCTTTTTAAAGACTAAAGCTTCTTAACATATTGGGTAATTATTACGATGTGTTGCCCATCTACTTTGCCTTCGATATATTCGGCATTTTCGTGATCTAAAGAAATACGTCTTACGGCAGTACCTTGTTTGGCCACCATACTTGAACCTTTTACTTTTAGATCTTTAATAAGCACTACAGAATCGCCTGCCTCTAATACAACACCATTCACGTCGCGGTGCACTATATCGTTAGAAGTATCCTTGCCATCGCCTGTAGCAGCTGCCCAGTTTTGCATATCTTCTTGCATATACATCATGTCGAGCATGTCTGCAGACCAACCATGGGGCTTTAATCGTTGTAACATACGCCAAGCCATTACTTGCACTGCTGGCACTGTACTCCACATACTATCGTTTAAACAACGCCAATGATTTGCATCTACAGTTTCTGGTTCATTTATCTGCCCTAAGCAATTATCACACAAGAGTATACTGGCTTCTTCTCCAGATTTTGGCGAAGACGGAACTTCATAAACACTTAGTTTTTCGTTAGACTGGCAAAGTTCACAGCTATCATCACTTCTTTTACGCAAAGTTCTTTCTGTACTCATAGGATAGTTTGTTGTTGCAAAGTTAATTT
>QIIH01000316.1 GCA_003229235.1 Flavobacteriales bacterium
GCTAGCCCAATTGGTTTAATACCGTAATCGCTTCCGGCTTCAAATACCTTATCCCAGATTTGTTTTACCTCGCTATTTTTACAATAAATTTCAAAACCACCACTACCAGTATAGCCCGTTGCCGAGATAATTGCATCTTTTATTCCAGCGAAATCGCCAATCACAAAATTGTAAAATGGTATTGCACTTAAGTCTACAGAACTCAAAGATTGCATCGCCTCTACAGCCTTTGGGCCTTGAATAGCTAATAAAGAATAATCTTCTGACAAATCTCGCATCTCGGCGCCCATAGTATTATGAGAGCTAATCCAATCCCAGTCCTTTTTAATATTCGAGGCATTAACAACCAATAAGTACTTTTCTTCTTGAATGCAATACACTATAAGATCGTCTACAATCCCACCTTTATCGTTGGGAAAACAGCTATACTGCGCTTTTCCAATTGTAAGCTTTGCGGCGTCGTTGGAAGTAACTTTTTGAATAAGATCCAAAGCATTTGGGCCAGTTATTAAAAATTCGCCCATATGGGACACATCAAAGACACCTACCGCAGAGCGCACGGTTTTGTGTTCGGCAGAAACACCTTCGTAAGTTACAGGCATATTGTATCCAGCAAAAGGAACCATTTTGGCTCCTAATGCGATATGAGTGTCAGATAAAGCAATGTCTTTCATTATTTTGAATAATTAGGATTGGTGTACAAATGTAAAAATATACTCGCGCCAATTAGAGCAAGTTTTGCTAAATTAATCAGAAAAATTGCAATTCTAATTAACGAGCTAAAATAGTACCTTTAGACAATGATAATTTCTATTGAATAGGCAGAAGTAAATTTAATTGATTGATGAAAATATTTTCGACCCAGCAGCTTTATGCAGCAGACAAAGCGACCATAAAAAGACAAGAATTGGCTCCAACCTTACTTATGGAAAGGGCAGGAGAACAAGTATATAATTGGCTTCACAGCAGAATGCAAGGCGAACAAGTACCGGTGAGAATTTTTTGTGGTATTGGCAATAATGGTGGTGATGGACTAGTTTTAGGTAGATTGCTTATTGAGGGTGGCTATAAGGTGCATACGTATGTGGTTAACTGTAGTGATAAACGCAGTAAAAATTTTCTCTCTAACTATGACAGAATAAAAAACGTCTCAAAAAACTGGCCAAGCTTAATTAATTCAGAAGAAGATTTTCCTGAGATTAATAAAGATGATGTGGTAGTGGATGCTATTTTTGGGATAGGATTAAACCGTTGTATGGACGGATGGGTTAAAGAGCTCGTTAAATTAATAAATAGTTCGGCAGCCTTTGTCTTGGCTATCGATATGCCAAGTGGCTTGTATGCAGATAAAGCCATCGAAGATTCAGAAGCTGTTGTAAAAGCCAATCACACCTTAACATTTCAGTTACCAAAACTGAGCTTTTTCTTGCCTCAAACAGGCGTATTTACTCAAACTTGGGAAGCTTTAAACATTGGATTAGACGAGCAATATATACAAGAAACCCCTGCCATAGCAAATTATTTAACAAAGGGTTATTTACTGCAATGGTATGTCCCCAGAAACAAGTTTTCACATAAAGGCGATTATGGTCATTGTATGGTTATTGGTGGGAGTTATGGCAAAATTGGCGCTGTACACTTAACGACTAAAGCTACCTTAAAAACTGGAGCAGGGCTTGCTACGGCATATGTTCCGCTCTGCGGATATCAAATCCTGCAAACAAGTTTGCCAGAGGCAATGCTTTTAACAGATAAAAGTACAAATGAGATTCAATCATTTCCGAAAGTAGAAGCAAAATTTACGTATGCTATCGGAATGGGTCTAGGCACATCAAAAGATACCACCACAGGATTTACAAGTTTTTTAAAAGAAGTTGATACCCCAATAGTTTTAGACGCAGACGCTATCAATATACTCTCAAAAAATAAAGAGTTACATGTCGAGATTCC
>QIIH01000467.1 GCA_003229235.1 Flavobacteriales bacterium
CGCTGCTGGCCATCGCCCCAAGAATTAAAGTTATAAGGTGTACGTGAAAAAATAATTGGCACGGGGGTATCCGTTTTTGGGCGATAAATATCTGTTGCGAGTCTTATTCCATCTCGCATTGGCATCATTATCTTTTGATCTACAATGGCAATTTTTTCTAATTCTTTTAAAACATCTTCTTCCTGGGCATTCATCCCGAATCCACTAAAAAGAAATAGAAAAATAAACACTGGGGACAGAACTTTAAACTTCATATTGGAATGGTTGGTTAATGAACTTTAAAGTTAGGAAAAAAAATACCATAATTTCTCGTACTTTTAAAACACAAAACTAACCAACCACTGTATGAAGTTCATTAAATCCCTTGCATTAATAGTACTCTGCGTATTCACGTCATTTGGACAAGAGGCTAACGATTATTTTTCTGCCATGAAGTACCGTAGTATTGGCCCTTTTAGAGGAGGAAGATCTGTAGCTGCCTCTGGTGTTGTTAACGACCCACTAACCTATTATATGACTACTACTGGCGGGGGATTATGGAAAACAGAAGATGCCGGTGCACATTGGAATAACATAAGTGACGGTTTCTTTAAAACTGGATCTGTAGGGGCTGTGGCGGTTTCTGAGAGCAATCCTAATACTGTTTATGTTGGTATGGGAGAGCACGCTATTCGCGGCGTTATGACCAGCTATGGTGACGGAGTTTACAAATCTACCGATGCAGGAAAAACCTGGACACATCTAGGTTTAGAGACCACCGAACAGATTGCAAGAATAATTGTACATCCAACCAATCCAGATATTGTATATGTTGCGGCTCAAGGTAAATATCCAAGCCCAACTAAAGATCGTGGCGTATATAAATCTATAGATGGGGGAGTAAGCTGGAACAAAACGTTGTATGTAAACGAATATACGGGAGCAGTCGAATTATCTATAGATTACAACAACCCTCAGGTACTTTATGCTGCAATGTGGCATCACCAGCGAACGCCTTGGAAAATGATTAGTGGCGGCGAAGGTTCTGGTTTGTACAAATCTACAGACGCAGGAGAAACCTGGAAACCTCTAGAGTCAGGCTTACCAAAAGCCATGGGTAAAATGGCAATAAGTGTTTGCCGCAGCAATAGCGATAAAGTTTACGCTTTAATAGAAAGCGATACTCAAACCGATAAAAGCGGTTTGTATGTTTCTAATGATGCAGGTAAAAGCTGGAGTCAGGTAAGCGGCGACAATCGGTTAACACAACGTGCTTGGTATTATACCGAGGTATTTACAGACCCCAACAACGACCAAACCATATATGTGTTGAGTGCACCTGCGCTCAGATCTAAAGACGGGGGTAAAAACTGGGAGCGCATTACAGGTACTCATGGAGATTTTCACGATTTATGGATAAACCCAAATAACTCTAACAACATGGTTATTGCCAACGATGGAGGTGCTGCTATTTCGTTCAACTTCGCAGAAAGCTGGTCTTCACAAGACATTATGCCAACGGCGCAGTTTTATAGAATAGATTTAGACAATCAAGTACCGTATAACATTTATGCAGGGCAACAGGATAATACTTCGATTAAGATTGCCAGTATGAATATGGCTGGAGGCGATATTTCTGAGCGTGAATGGACGAGTGCAGCAGGTGGTGAAAGTGCCTTTTTAGGATTCGATCGTGATAATCCTACAGTGACTGTTGGTGGAAGCTATTTGGGTACTATAGAGGTATTAGACATGGAAACCAAAATGAGAACACAGGTTATGGCTGCTCCTATTCAATATTTAGGAAAAGCAGCTCGTGACATGAAATATCTATACAACTGGAATGCGCCAATTGTTTGGTCTGTTCACGAACCACAAACCATTTTTCACTGTGCGCAATTGGTTCTTAAATCGACAGATCTGGGGAAAACTTGGACGGAATTCTCGCCAGATTTAACCCGAAACCTAGA
>QIIH01000298.1 GCA_003229235.1 Flavobacteriales bacterium
ATCTTTTTCATGTAAAATTTTTAAAATATCTAGATATTCCTTTAAACTTTACATTTCAAATCTCACCTTTTCTTAGAGCTCTGTAAATTAATCTTAGGTCGAACTCAGGTTATTAAGGTTTTATTAATCTCATCTGTCAAACTATCCTAATTATGTACCTTTGCCAATATTTTTATGCCAATGATATACATCGCTCCCGAAATTCTTGAAAAAGTGAATAGATGGCTGCAAGCTCCTATAGACGAAGCAACTCAATTGCGTATTAAAGAAACCATTGCAAACGACCCTAAGGGATTAGAAGATGCGTTTTATAAGAATTTAGAATTTGGTACTGGCGGAATGCGTGGTATTATGGGAGATGGCGATAATCGCATTAATAAATACACTTTAGGCAGAAACACTCAAGGATTATCACTTTATTTAAAGTCACAGTTTAAAGACCAGCAAGTTAAAGTTGCCATAGCCTACGATTGCAGACACAATAGCAAAGAGCTTGCTTTGCAAGTTGCAGAAGTATTTTCTTCGAATGGTATACATGTCTATTTGTTTTCAGACCTAAGACCAACTCCGGAATTATCTTTTGCAGTAAAACATTTAGAATGTCACTGCGGAATAGTATTAACGGCATCGCACAACCCTCCAACTTACAATGGTTATAAGGTGTATTGGCAAGATGGTGGGCAGTTGGTTCCGCCACAAGACAAGGAAATTATTGACATTATTGACGCCTTGGCTTATAGCGATATCAACTTCGAACCTAAGGCCAATTTGATCGAATATATAGACACTCAAATAGACGAAGCCTTTATTGAGGCATCGCTAGAAAATGGCAAAAAACTAGCAGATTCGACGGTACGTAATGATTTAAAAATAGTTTTCACCTCACTTCACGGTACATCAATTACTATAACACCAGAAGTATTAAAACGAGCGGGCTATAGTCAAGTACATATAGTAAAAGAACAGGCCGTGCCAGATGGTGATTTCCCAACTGTTAAATCTCCAAATCCCGAAGAGCCAGAAGCACTTAGTATGGCTATTGAGCAAGCCGATGCTCTAGGAGCCGATATCGTTATAGGAACAGACCCAGATTGCGACAGATTAGGGATAGCGGTACGGGATGCAGAAGGGAAAATGACAATTCTTAATGGCAACCAGGCCATGATTATTAAAACACATTATCTGTTGCAGCATCAAAAAGAGACTACTGGCATACAGGCAAATCATTTTATCGCTTCTACGATTGTCTCCACTCCAATGATGCAAGTTATTGCCAAAGATTTTGGCCTTGAATACAAAATTGGTTTGACCGGATTTAAGTGGATTGCAAAAATGATTAAAGACTTCCCAGAATTAAAACTTATTGGCGGTGGTGAGGAGAGTTTTGGGTATATGGTAGGCGACTTTGTTAGAGATAAAGACGCGGTTACGGCTACCCTTTTGGCTTGTGAAATTGCGGCGCAACAAAAAGCAAAGGGCCAAACATTATTAGATTATGCAGATCAGTTATATCAGCAGTATGGTATGTATCTGGAGGAATTAATCTCCTTTGTTAAACCAGGAAAAGAAGGAGCTCTAGAAATTGAGCAGATGATGAAAACCCTGCGAGAAGAACAACTTGAACAAATTGCGGGTTCGCAAGTGCTTTTAAAAGAAGATTATTTTAAGAGTGTTGCAACAGCCGCTAACGGAAATACAAAAAATATCGAGCTCCCTAAATCGAATGTTCTTATCTTTTACACTCAGGATGGTAGCAAAGTAGCAGCCAGACCTAGCGGAACGGAGCCAAAGATAAAATTCTATATTAGTGTGAATAGCTCATATGACAATTCCTACGAACAAACCAAACTGCAACTCGAACAGAAAATAGAACGTATTGCTCAACAATTCAACTTACGTTAAGAATGAATTATTTTAAAAAGATTCTTCGCTTTGCCAAAC
>QIIH01000485.1 GCA_003229235.1 Flavobacteriales bacterium
CGACCTATAGGAGTTGTACTGTATTTAAAAGGAAATTCGAAAAGTATGAAGGGCTGGGGAAAGTTCGCCGTCGATTTTACGCGTCACAATTATGATGTCATTATGGTAGACTATCGCGGCTTTGGCAAAAGTGTTGGCAAATTTACTCAAAATGCCATAAAGAACGATTTGCAATATGTGTACAACAAAATCAGAGAACGTGTAGACGAGCAATACATTATTCTTTACGGACGCTCTTTAGGTTCTGGATTTGCAACAAAATTGGCTTCAATGAACCATCCAAAAATGCTTATTCTAGATGCTCCATATTATAGCTTAACAAAGGTGACTGGGCGTTACATGCCTTTTATGCCCCTCTCTATTATATTAAAATATCCAATGCCAACCTATAAATGGCTTAAATATGTGAATTGCCCAGTGCATATAATTCATGGGACAAACGATACGCTAATTCCTTTTAAATCGAGTATAAAGCTTTCTAAAATAAAAGCAAAGACTACACGTTTGTATGCTGTTGTTGGCGGCGGCCATAAAAATTTAAATAATTTTGAATCGTATCATAGAATGCTAGAAGAGATTATTACCTCTGAGCCAGAAAAAATTGATTTATCTAAAACCAGTATGAATGTAAAACACTCGGCCAAAACCAATGCGTAAGTTTTTAATTTTCCTTTTAGTCTTAACAATTCCATATGCACTTTTCTCTTTACTTATGTATTCTATTCAAGATAAAATAATGTTTCAGCCAGATGTGCTCCCAGTAGATTATGGCTTTTCTTTCGAAAGTGATTTTAAAGAGGTCAATATTAAGACTATAGATGATATTTCTCTCAACGCACTGCATTTTACAACCCCCAACGCTAAGGGTTTTATAGTGTATTATCACGGCAACGCCGGTAATTTATCACGATGGGGAAAGATTGTAGAGCGTTATGTAAAGCTAGGATACGAAGTTTTGGTGATGGACTATCGGGGTTATGGTAAAAGCGAAGGCCAGCCATCAGAAAAAACTTTATACGCAGATGCTCAACTTTTTTACGACTATGCCAAAGCGAGAGTAAATGAACAACAAATTATTGTGTACGGGCGTAGCTTAGGAACTGCTTTGGCAGTTAAAATGGCTGCCGAAAATAATCCAAGCAAGTTAATCCTCGAAACTCCTTTTTACAGTGTTAAAGATGTCGCCAACACTCGTTTTAGATATTTACCAGTTCAGTGGTTATTAAAGTATACCTTCCCTTCATTTTCGTATGCACCTCAAGTTAAATGCGAAACCTTAATAGTTCATGGTACTAACGATGATATTGTTCCTTATGCTTCAGGAGAACGCCTCTATAATGAGTTTAATCCCGCACAGACAGCTTTCGTTACCATTCCACAGGGGAAACATAATAATTTAGTCGAATTTGATGCCTTTCATCTAGCGATTCAGGATTTTTTAAAGTAATATTTCTCTTGTTTCAAATCCACTAAATAAAGCGCAAATCCCTATATTTGCCAGCGTTAAAAAATCATTTTATGAAAGCTGGAATCGTTGGCTTACCAAATGTGGGTAAATCCACGCTGTTTAATTGTTTATCGAATGCTAAGGCTCAAAGTGCAAACTTCCCATTTTGTACTATCGAACCCAACATTGGGGTTGTGAATGTTCCAGACTCAAGGCTTCAAAAATTAGAAGAACTAGTTAATCCGCAGCGCGTAATGCCTGCCACGGTAGATATTGTAGACATCGCGGGTCTTGTTAAGGGTGCTAGTAAGGGCGAAGGCTTAGGCAATCAATTTTTAGGTAATATTCGTGAAACTGATGCTATTTTACACGTTTTGAGATGTTTTGATAACGAGAACATAATCCATGTAGATGGAAGTATAGACCCTATACGTGATAAAGAAACCATCGATATGGAGTTGCAGCTAAAAGACCTAGAAGGCGTAGAAAAGCG
>QIIH01000072.1 GCA_003229235.1 Flavobacteriales bacterium
AAATAAAAATAAAAACCAATTTAACCACAGAGAACACGGAGAACACGGAGAACACGGAGATGAAAAGATTAAAACAAAACCACCGTAGCGACAAGGCACTGCCTTGTCGATGTTTGGGTTGGTATTGAATAAATCATAGTGGATTTGAATTGCACAAGACAGTGCCTTGTGCCTACGGCTGTGTATTTTTAATTGCTAAACAAGTCACTTGAACATCCCGCTCTAAATTTCAAGCTAAATTTTAGTTATATTTCGTTTATTTTATGCACTAAGGTGCATATTGGGGCCAGCCCCAAACCCCGAAGTATTTAAAAACAAAGCTAAAGTATGCTAAACTGCAAGATGTGAAACAGGCAGAAGTGCCGATGATCACAACGAAGCTAAAGGGCAAGTCTTTTTAAGATTTGCCTTTTTTGTTTACCATTACAATTTCATAGTCTCTATCTTGTTTTAACATTTTAAAAATTACTCGTACTAAATGACGCCCCAATGACCTTAGTGCTTGGTTGTGTTTTTTTCCCTCGGCTCGTTTCTTTTCATAATAACATTTAGATTCTTCGACATACCTTCTGTGTTTATCAACAGCATGCATCATGGCAGTTTTGGCGTGTGAATTGACATTTTTACTTTTCCTAATGCCTTTTGAATTACCTGATATTTTATCAAGCGGAGCCATTCCTAAATAAATTGCCAGACTTGATTCTTTCTCAAAGCGATCGATAAGACCGATTTCACCAGTTAATGATCCACAACTTGAGTTTCCAAATCCTTTGATAGTTAGTAGTCTTTTACCAATCTTTGATTGGCTAGTTAGAGCGTAAATTCTTTTGTCTAATAATGCTATTATCTCGCCAAGCTCTTTAATTCTGAGCACATCTTGTCGTATGAGTTCTGACATGAAAGGCTCATCCTCACTAAACATGGCTTGTTTTTGCCAGAGAAGTATCTTTTTGACTTTGGTTTTACCAACCCATGCAATATTAAGCAAAGATTTCTCACTTCGTTTAGCAAGTAAACTTAATCTTTTTGATGAAACTAGAAAGTTTATGAACCATACATTCTTTAGTTTCCCTGTTATCTCTACAAGACCAGGGCTTACCGATGTTAAGTCAGCATGTAATGAATTGAGGTATCTTGTTCGCTCATTTACTAAACGATTACGTCTTCTGCATAAGCTTTTCAATTCTTTGGCGTCTTGTGGAATGGTATAAACTTCTTGTAATACATTCTTAGCCGCTGGTATCACTTGTTGTAATTGAAATAACTCAAGACCCTTACGAGAATCAATTTTATCGGTTTTTGCGGGTGCTGGAAAGACTTCTTTAAAGCGAGCTAATTTTAAGTTATTGATATTTAAAAGTTTATATTTTTTAGCTTGAACCATTGTGTCTAATGGTCGTGCATGTCCATTGAAGCCCTCCATAGCTACTGACACTTCACCATTACTTTGTTTTTTGTATTTTTCAATTTGCATGAAAAACTTTTCAAAGCCTTGCTTGTTGTGTGAAATTTCAAAATTTCCTAAATAGTCCCCATTAGCTAAGCCAACTGCTACATAATGGGAATAACATCCTACGTCAACACTGACATGGAGTTCTTTTGGGTCTGTTGTGTTCATGATAGTCTCCTGAAATTAATTAAAATTTCATCCATCTATTCACGTCTACATAACAGAGTCACGGCTAAAAAATAGCTGACATCATCCCGGCAGATTCTCGATGGATGATGTAGATGAGGTGAGCGGCAATTCAAGAATCGAGCTAATCTTGCGACAACGGACCCCTTAAGCCACACTCACCCCAAGATTTATTCTAAACCTATTTGCAATTCGTTTCAACTACAAATCGAGATGGTAGACCCCTTTCCAGAAAATGCTGTTAGAGGTTTAGAAAGTCACCCAAATAGACCATATGGTCAGGCTCTACATGGTCATGT
>QIIH01000436.1 GCA_003229235.1 Flavobacteriales bacterium
AGTTTTGGGTAATTCTAAAGCTGTATCTTCGCAGCTTTTTAGCCCAAAAGCCATGACCACTTTTTTAAAGAATTTTACTGCGCAACCCAAAAATGACATTCTGTCGGGATTAACCGTTGCGTTAGCCCTAGTTCCTGAAGCTGTGGCTTTTGCCTTTGTGGCAGGGATTGACCCTCTTGTGGGGCTCTATGGCGCCTTTATGATGGGAATTGTAACAGCATTATTTGGAGGCCGCCCTGGGATGATTTCGGGGGCTACTGGAGCTATGGCAGTGGTAATGGTACATTTGATTAAATCAGGTAACGATGTAGGCGCGGCACTTGCAACTCCCATCGAAAATTTAGGCCTTCAATGGCTTTTTATAACTTTACTTTTAGTTGGATTAATACAAATTATTGCTGGGGTTTTTAAACTAGGAAAGTTTGTAAGGCTTATTCCTCATTCTGTAATGATGGGCTTTGTAAACGGGCTGGCTATCGTGATCTTTTTATCACAATTAGGATTGTTTCCAGAAGCAATTCCGGAAGGAGTTTCGATTTGGTCACAACCCGGCGAATGGTTCTCTGCTATATTTGCTAACGGTGCACTGTGGAAAATGCTTGCCTTTGTGGGGCTTACCATGGGAATCATGTTTGGCTTACCTAAACTAACCAAAAAAGTTCCTGCTGCTTTGATTGCAATTTTGGTTGTAGCTGGGATTACAATTATTGGTGGAATTGATGTGAGTACGGTGGGTAGCTTTATCCAAGATGGTGGAGGCGAAGGCTTGCAAGGGGGCTTACCCGAGTTTCAGCCTCAAATCTTCCCATTAATGCATACCATGAATGGGCATTTTTTAAGTACGATTTTACCAACTGCGGTGATTCTTGCCGCCATTGGATTGATCGAATCTCTTATGACACTTAACCTAATTGACGAAATGACGCAGTCTCGAGGGAGTGGCAACCGTGAATGTGTCGCCCAAGGTGGCGCCAACATTCTTAACGGACTCTTTGGAGGAATGGGTGGTTGTGCTATGATTGGGCAATCAATTATTAATATCAATTCTGGAGGTCGTGGGCGCTTGTCTGGTGTTGTCGCTGCTATGTCCCTTCTCTGCTTTATTCTTTTTGGTGCTCCAGTGATAGAGCAAATTCCTATTGCAGCATTGGTAGGCGTTATGTTTATGGTGGTTATAGGTACTTTTGCATGGAGTAGCTTCAGAATCTGGAACAAAATCCCCAAATCTGATATGTTTGTGCTAATAATAGTTTCTGCCATCACTGTTTGGAAGGATCTTGCTGTAGCCGTAATCGCTGGGGTTATTATTAGTGCATTAGTTTTTGCATGGAAAAACGCCACAATGATTAGAGCCAGAAAACTAATTAAAGACAACGGCACCAAAGTGTACGAAATCTGGGGGCCTTTGTTTTTTGGGTCGGTACAAAACTTTAATACTAAGTTTGATGTACATAACGATCCAGATACTGTAGAAATTGACTTTATGGAATCAAAAATAAGCGATCACTCTGGTATTGAAGCTTTGAGAGGTATTACCAATAGATACCTTCAAGTAGGCAAAAGCGTGTTGTTAACGCATCTGAGTCCAGATTGTATTGCGCTACTTATTAAGGCTAATCCGAGCTTCGAAAGTATTATTGAACGCTCTATAGACGACCCAAGGTACTATGTAGTTACAGATACGGTAGACGATGAGGTATAAAAAATGCCCGCATAGCGAGCATTTTTATATTAAAACTGTTGTAGTTATTCTGAGACGCTCATAAGTTCTACATCAAAAACTAAAGTTGCATCTGGAGGGATTACTCCTCCCGCGCCACTACTGCCGTAAGCTAGTTCTGATGGAATTACAAAGCGTGCCTTGTCTCCAACTTTTAAAAGTTGAATTCCTTCGTCCCAACCAGCGATAACGTTGCCCGCTCCTAACGGAAAAT
>QIIH01000364.1 GCA_003229235.1 Flavobacteriales bacterium
TATAAACCCCTTTTTTCAAAAACTGTAACAGTACGTCATGCGCCGGTAACTACGCTACTAAACTATCTTTTAGCCTCCCGCCTAATAATATTCATTCTCTATAATTGAGATACGTTGTAATTTTTATTATGAGTTCTTTCTTTATGCCCTTTTTCCCATCGCCGCAAAAAGTCTAGCCCCTCTCGCAACTACTATTTGTGCTCCTTCGCAAAAAAAAAATTACGAAGTCACTCAAATCCGTAAGCCAAAACCTGAGGATGCAAACAAGTTGCAACCATCGGACGGTTTTGTTTACTTTTCATGGTTTCGGGGCGATTAAAATGTTTTGATTAATAACCCCCACCGAAGAATCATCCCCAACTCGTGCCGTTCGTTTCGATGTTTCTTGCATTGCTTACAATCAAAGTTTTAATCGTCGCTGACCCATCAATATCCGAAAAATGTTTCGTCCGATGTCGACCGTCGCTATCTAACAAGTTCAATCAAATTTTAACCTTCCGCCTAAGAATAAGACGATTTACAGCAAGGAAGCAGCGCAAAGGCTGTAGGCAAAAAAGCTGTCTGAGCGAAGCGAGTTCTTTTTTGCGTGGCTGGGGGTGACTATGCTGTAGACGTCGAAATCTCTGTGAGCGGTAGACCTTTTTGCTTACTTTTTAGGGCAATGCTAAAAAGTATGATTGCCGAAAGAAGAATGTCTAGCAGACATTATGATAGAGGTACCCGCGAAGCGGAAAGCCATATCTTGAAAGGCCCTTCACAAACTTCGTTTGCTATTTTCAATGCAAAACATGTTTTGCATTTCAATAACGATCAGGAACCGGACATAAGAAAACAAGCCTACGACAATCTCCATGGCGGCCCCTTCCTATTAACCCCAGCCGTATAAAGAACAATCCTATTCCCATCAGGATCACGCAAATGCGCTTCTCTCCATAACCAGCGTTTATCTTCTGGCATAGAATCGAATACCACCCCTTTTTCGATTAAAGATTGTACTAAGGTGTCTAATTGATCGTTTTCGAAGTATACAATAATGCCTGATGACTCATTAATTGCTTCAACAAGATGAACAGAGAAGGTTGCATCGCCTTCTGGCAATTCAAACCTTGCGTAATTGGATAAGGATTCTACAATTAATTTTAGTCCAATAGATTTATAAAAAGAGATTGCTTTTTTAACATTTAAGCTTGGGACAGTAACTTGATTTAGGTTCATGCTTTATCCATATTTATTTCAGAAATATTGTGTGTTACTAAGATAAACTAAAGGCATATGTTTTTATAAATCAGGGCAATAGATGTTTGTAATTCTCGTATAAATAATTGTAGTTTTGAAAAGTTACTCTCCAGGATATGTAAGAAATTTACTGCAAAAACGTAGTAAAACTCTTAACGGTATGTTAAAATTTACTATATTTGTAGGAATTTTCTTTAATAAAATAAAGAATTTGACACGTTTGATAACTCAAAAAAAGAGGTTAAACCCTTGCAGAACAAAGGTTCGCAGGTCGTTGCCCCTAGGATTAACCAACTCTTTTTAATATCAATAATCAACCTCACAAGTTTAAAATGTATGCTCACGCATAGATAATTCACTGTTTTATAGATAAACAGCGAACTATTTTTTGCACGATTAATAACGTCTGCTAACATGGGGAAGATCGTTAGTAGATACTTAAGTAAATATGTTTAATTAAATCAACAACAAAATGACACAATTCAAACTATTAGTAGCAGTATTCTCACTTGGGGTACTAATTGCAGGTTGTGAGGCCGAATCTTTAGATGAAGCACTAAACAATCAGGAAGCAAATTTAACTATTTCTAAGGTCGATGCTTTACAAGGCCAAGATTCAGAACTTGATCAAGACGGGGTTACCACTAAGTCTGGAGACGACGATGACAAGCCAGGAATGGATGATGGTCG
>QIIH01000129.1 GCA_003229235.1 Flavobacteriales bacterium
AGGATATTTTAACCAGTAATTTTAAAACTGGCGATACGGGGAATCAAATTTTGTTAGCGAGTCTTAAACAGGCAAAGGAGCAAGGATTACGGCCCTCTATTTATACACATCCACTAGGTTTGTATGGGCATAGTTCTGGCCCAACCATTGGAATGTGGGATTCTCAAGGCGGCGTACCCGTTACTGGCGATTATCCAATGTTTCCTAATACAACCTATGCAATCGAGCTAAATGTCACAGTGAATATCGCGGCTTGGAACAAAGACATCCGCATTATGTTAGAGGAAGCGGGCTTTTATGGTAGCAATGGTTTTAAATATGTAAACAAACGCCAGGAAGCGATTAAGACAATATCTTCTAACTAAAATTTCCTGCGATTAAATTCGTTTAGGTCTATTGGGAATTTCGATTCAAGCAGTGAAATCACCTCGCAATCGCAACTTATCTCATGTGCTGTGAAATAAGTGCGATGCTCGAGAAAATTGACTCCTTGCTTTTTTAAAAAATGAGTTGTCAAATCAAAAGTATGGTTGCAGCGATAACTCCCCAGTGTTTCGTCGATAAAATCAAAGAGTTTTCTGAAGATTAAATCTTCAAAAGGCAAAGAACCAAGAAGTTCCTTTTGTTCCTCGGTTAATGCACTAGGGTCATAAAGTGGTGGTAAATCAGAATTCACAATCTTTAGTCTTTTATACCGGGTTGTTTAAGGATAAATCCTTCTTTCGCTTTTTTGGCATCTACCATGGCTTTAACGTCTGCCAATAGAGCTTTTGCATCGTATATAATACCGTCTTTTATGGTGTATTTCACACCGCCAACACGAACAACTTCGTTGTCTTCTGTTAGTTTTATGGCACCAGTACCATATAGTACTTTTAAGTTTTGGAGTGGGTTTTCTTCTACGATTACAAAGTCGGCCAATTTACCTATTTGTACAGAGCCAATTTCGTTATCGGCACCTAATGCTTCGGCACCGCTTAATGTAGCCGATTTGATAACTTCTAAAGGATGGAATCCGGCTTCTCTTAATAATTCTAACTCGCGAATGTATGCAAAGCCATAAAGTTGATAAATAAATCCAGAATCCGACCCAGCCGTTACGCGACCACCGCGGTTTTTATATTCGTTTATAAATGTCATCCATAGCTTATAGTTCTCTTTCCAAGCAACTTCTTCTTCAGTACCCCAAGAATGCCAATACGAGCCATGGCTAATCTTACTAGGGGCATAAAAACGCCATAGTGAAGGCAAGGTATAATCTTCATGCCATTCTGCGCGTCTAGCCCGTTGTAAATCTCTACTTGCTTCATAAATATTAAAAGTTGGATCTAGCGTAAAATCTAAAGCAAGCAACTCATCCATAACTGAATTCCAATGATCGGAGTAGGGAGCGGCAGCTTGCTTCCATAGTCGTCCAGCCTCTCTAAAACGGTCTTGTTCGTTGTTGTAATTATAGTCTAAAGGATAATGCTGAATTGTCTTGTCTGTAAATAATGCTTCTGGCAAACCATACCAATGTTCCATTGTTGTTAAACCAGCTCTGGCCGAATGAAGCACATTCCATCGAGCTACGCTCAATTGGGCATGATGCATAGCAGATTTTAGTCCTAACTTTTTATTTTCGTTCAATGCGGCTTCCATAATTTGAGGCTCAGCTCCAAAGAATTTGATGCCGTCTGCGCCTCTTTCGGCATTGGCCCGAACCCATTTTCTAGCCATTTCTGGCGTGCTTATTGGCGCGTCGTTAAGGGGGTTAAATGAATCAGATTTTTGCCCAAAACCGGTATATGCATATATCCTTGGAGCAATAATACTGTTTTCTGCCGAGCGCTTTTTTAAATCTAAGGTATAGTCTATCCCACGGCCAGAGGGCTCTCTTACCGTAGTAATGCCATGAGCCATCCACAATTTGAAAACATAT
>QIIH01000092.1 GCA_003229235.1 Flavobacteriales bacterium
GCTAACTTTCTGAAAGCCTACCAAGACTCTTAGGGAATCTAAAGTTGCCACATCTAATTGCTCGATGGGAGCAGTATCCCCAAAACCATAGGCATTACGCAACACACCAACGGTAGGATCAAAATAGCCCTCTGTTTCTTTAAATATTTGGGCGGATAGTGAAAAATTATCTTTAAAAATATCGTCAATAACAACGGTAGAATCCCCACTATTTATTTTAGAAATATCGCTGTTTGGCAAATAAGTACTCACCGATCGATTTATAGCAAGAAAAGTAGAGTCTAACGCTTTCTCTAAAGCTAATTTAGGACTTTCTGAGAAGTAAGATACCCCATAGGTCGTCCCAAATACTTGGCCCTGTAGAGAATAAAGTTGCTGTTTAGAATCACTACAACTAGTTAATAGAACACCGCAAAATAAAACAGAAAACAGAAGCTTTTTCATTTAGACTATTTCTTGAATGCCGTTATACAACACGGTGTAGTCTTGGTCTTTTATAACCGCCTTCCCGTAATCGTCGCCATGCCCTAATCCTACTCCTGCATAATACGCTTTTGCATTAAATTTTATGGCATGCTCTTTTATTTTTTGCATTCCAAGAGGATCGTAGGTATTGGCATCATCAGGGTATTGAATAGCTCTAACCACTACAAAATTGAGTGTTTTGTCTTTTAATGCGACAAACTGTGGATCTTTCTTTAATTTAGAATTTACACCAAGAAATTCGTAGCCTTGTTCTTCTAAATCCTTGCCCACGATATTCATGGCTAAATTGTGTAATTCTTGCTCTGTTAATGTTGACATAATTTAAGATATGCACAGATTGCGTTGGTGTGTTTGCTTATGCAAAAATAAGTAAAATTCTGACGCCTGTATGCTTCACTTTATCTGCTTTCAAAGCAAAAAAAAACCGACAGTTTAGTGTCGGTTCTTTTCTAAGTTTTATCTACTATTTATTGTTTGATAACTCGTTTTGTAATGGTGCCTTCGGTAGAATAGATTTTTACAAAATATACAGCACTGCCTAAGCTTGATAAATCGATAACATAAGAATCTGTGCTATTGAATCGTTTCTGAGCTACCAGACGTCCTCTAATATCCATCACTTGCACATAATCGACTGTTGCATTACTAGGCGAAAACACTGTTAGTAAACTCGAGGTTGGGTTAGGTATAAGCTGTAATGAATCTAAACTATAATCGTTTGTACCCAATACTTTTTCTTTAAAGAACATTACAAAGCGGTCTATTTGTAAGCCAGCTTCTGCGTTAAAGCTATAGTTACGCTCGCTCAAATCTACTATTGCACCAGTTAGCGTGTCTTCTAGATAGACGTGAACATCGTCGCCCCCCATAAGTATGCCTTCTGCATTATCCAGAGAGATTGTAAACAACTCATTAGTCTCAATTTGAGACCTAAAGCCCATTTTAACTCGTGCCTCGACATCAAAAGCTTCTCTCCCTTGTATGGTAAGCTGTTCTCCTGTATCTAGTGTAGAGAACAAAGAAACAGGTGTTGCCAATCGCTTGGCATCGTATGCAATCTCAAAATCTTGGGTTGCACCCCCTACAAAAGCTACTAACATTTGGCTACCCAAACGAGTAGTTTCGTTAAGTACATTTAACCAAACACGATCTTTAGCTATAGGTGCAGCTCTATAATCGTCGTTATTACCAATTACTCTTTGTCCGTTGTTAAATTCTAATTCTCCATCGGTAATTGCCTTAAATCCGAAGCCTTGGCCCGAAGCAATAAATCCGGATGGAGCTGTTCCTCCATTTGCGGCCATAGTTCCTCCAGAAAGAGCAACATACATAGAGATATCTCCCATATCGTAATTACGATTATTGTAGCCCTCATAATCAAGAGATGGTGGGTTAAGATGCTCCCAGAAGTAAAGTGTACCTAC
>QIIH01000422.1 GCA_003229235.1 Flavobacteriales bacterium
CTTTTATTCACTAGTTAGTTTCTTCGTTAAGTAGAACCCGGTTAACAAACCAGCACCCGCCGTAAAGAAAATGGTTCCTGGCATTGCGATTTCTTCGTCCATACCTAAAGTAGTAAATAAACCTCCTAAAAAGATTCCTGCACCAACACCCATTAACAGTAATGCAAAGTTTAATACGACAATTTGTGCAGACGATTTTCTCTTGCCACTGTAAAAAATTGAAGCATCAGCTCCTTTCTCGATAAGAGCCAATCGCTCTTTGTTTCTAGCGCTAACAACTAGATATACTATTCCGAATATTACACCAAATACTATTGGTACTATGATTAATTCTGATCCCATGATAATTTAATTTTAATTGATTAATGCGATTGCTCGCTTTTTGATTAATTGTTTTGTTTGTTATTAAGACTATAATTAAATTGATCTGGTTACACTTGTTGCTATTTTTTTTTACTTTTAAAAGAATGTAACCAATTGCAGTAGACTGTCGTCTTACTAAAGAATGAACACAACCACCGACCAATATCATATTGATCAGACCTTGGCTGGCAATACTAATGCCTTTGGCGTACTCGTCGAGCGGTATCAAGACTATATTTTTACTATAGTGGTAAGAATGGTGCGTAATCACGAAGAAGCTCAAGAGATTGCACAAGATACTTTTGTTAAAGCGTATCAGTCTCTAGATAAATTTAGAGGTGAATCTAAGTTTTCGTCTTGGTTGTATACCATAGCGTATCGCAAGACATTAGATCGCATTAAACAACAAAAGCGAATGGTAGGGTCGGATGATCTTGATTCGTGCCACGAGGGCGACTTAGGCGATGTAACCAATGCATTAGATTATATGTTATTAGAAGAACGCAAAAGTGTAATCAACAGCGCTATAGAAAGTCTAGCGCCAGATGTAGCAGCAATTATTACATATTATTATTACGAAGAGCTTTCTGTAAAAGAAATCGTAGATATAACGGGCTTGGGCGCAGACAATATTAAAGTGAAATTATTTAGAGGCAGAAAAAAATTGTTTACTTTGTTAAAGCAATCAATTCTGCCGGAAATACAAAACGGATATGGAACAGTCTAAACATACTTGGGATAGCGCTTCTAAAAAAGTGCTTAACGAAGCAGGAGTGCAAAAAGCACCAGAAGATTTAATGCTAAACATTTTGGATGCAATAGCCAAAGCAGGCATTGAGCATATTGCTTACAAGCCTTTGATTTCTAAAAAAATATTGTTGTTTATTGCGCTGGCAGCTGTAGCTTTACTAAGCATAATTGTATTTCTGGTTCCTGTAGAAAAATATTACTTAGACGGAGTCGATTTGTCTATAGGAGATCGTTTTTCTGCCTTTTTTGGGTCTATTCAATTTTCTAAAACCGTTCTTTATGGCGTTGGCTTCCTTGGGTTATTCTTAATACAGATACCGTTCTTAAAGCGAATTTTAGACAACTAACTAATAACCTGAGTTCGAACTCAGGTTAATATAATTCTCTAAGTACATAAGTCCCTTCTTCGCCATGCGTAAACACTCCAGTGGTTTGTCCTGCGTTTTGTGGTCGCTGTATACTAGCAAGAGGGCCACAAAGACCTGAACAGTCAATCGGGATTTGACTCAAAATAGAGAACCCAGCATCGGTATTCCCTTCGACGGTATTTATATAGCCTCCATAATTATACAAACGAGCAAGAATGATAGAGAATTCTGTGTTTTCAGGAACCTGAGTTTTAGAAGTCACAGAAATAAGGTCATAATTAGTAGTGCTAAACTCCGTACCAGGATTGCGCGTGGTCACTTTTTCTACTTCGAGTATATATTCAAAGCCCGGTTCAAAATTGAAACCTCTAACAAAATCTACTTCGATAAAGGCATCGCTGCCCATTTGAGCCTCTTCTTGAGCGAGC
>QIIH01000408.1 GCA_003229235.1 Flavobacteriales bacterium
GCCATATCGTTTCCTATTACTTGAGCACAAACCATGGTGAGTGCCTCACATTGAGTCGGGTTTACTTTCCCGGGCATAATAGACGACCCTGGCTCGTTTGCTGGGATTATAATCTCCCCAATACCAGAACGTGGGCCACTGGCCAAGAGTCTAACATCGTTGGCAATTTTGTTTAATGATACTGCCAATTGTTTTAAAGCTCCATGGGATTCTACAATAGCATCATGCGCTGCTAATGCTTCAAATTTATTTTTAGCACTTGTAAAAGGCAACTGAGTAAACTCTGCAATGTATTCTGCAACGCGTTTAGAATATCCTTTTGGGGTATTTATCCCGGTTCCTACAGCTGTTCCGCCAAGGGCTAGCTCACCAAGATGTTCCATCGTATTTTCTAACGCTTTTAAACCGTGTTCTAGTTGTGAAGTATAACCGCTAAATTCTTGCCCTAATGTAAGAGGTGTTGCATCCATCAAATGGGTGCGTCCAATCTTTACTATTTTATTAAACTGTTTAGATTTTTGCTCTAACGTATTTTTAAGTGCTGTAACTCCAGGAATGGTTACTTCTACAATTTTTTTGTAAGCCGCAATATGCATCCCAGTTGGGAATGTATCATTCGATGATTGCGATTTGTTTACATCGTCGTTTGGCTTTAGTGTTTTTTTGCCTTCGCCTATAGTGTGTCCCGCAAGCTGATGCGCTCTATTGGCAATAACTTCGTTGACATTCATATTACTTTGCGTCCCACTACCAGTTTGCCAAATAACTAGAGGAAATTCTGAATCATGTTGTCCTGTAAGAATCTCGTCACATACTGCAGCGATAAGGTCTCGCTTTTCTACACTAAGAGCGCCTAATTCGCAATTGGTATATGCTGCAGCCTTTTTTAAATAGGCAAACCCATAAACAATCTCTAAGGGCATCGAAGCCGGTCTTCCTATTTTAAAGTTGTTTCGAGAACGCTCGGTTTGTGCTCCCCAGAGCTTATCTGAAGGTACTTTTACGTCGCCTAAGGTGTCCTTTTCGATTCTGTATTGCATAAAGAAATTTTTTACAATACAAAGGTAGCTATTTAGCCATAAAAAGTTTGTGATAGCTTGTTCAATATTTTTTAAGCAGTGCGCTAAAAATTTATTTTTTTGAATTATCTTTGCCTCAACAATAAAAAGTGTACCACATGTTTGAATTTGATCAATATTTAGGTTTTTTAGCATTTTTAACCATCCTAACCATCGGATTTTGGTTAATGATTTTCCTAGCTGGCATCATCCCATATTGGATTGGTGGGGCTTTGATCGAAAAGTTTAAGCTTAAACGCGAAGCTAAAAAAGCTGCACAAGAGGCATAAGCATTCAATATCTATATATAAAAAAAGAGAGGCACAGGCCTCTCTTTTTTTATGCGTTTGTTTTTCTTGATAGCGATTTATGGCTTCCTTCAAATTCGAAATCTTCACCACCACCTTCACGTCCTGCGCGCTGGCGTAGCTTCTTTTGGTTAAAGCGATAGGTAAAGGACAGCGTAAATGAGCGTTCTCTCCATTGGAATTGGCGTGTAATAATAAAAGTTGGAGCTGTTGTTACTGTTTTGCGTTTACGCGAATTAAATACATCGCTTATATTAACCTGAGTTCGACCTAAAATTTAATTTACAGAATTCTAAGAAATGGTGAGATTTGAAATGTAAAGTTTAAAGGAATATCTAGATATTTTAAAAAATTTACATTTCAAATCTCACCATTTATTAGAATTTCCTTTGGATTTGATGAATTTTTCCCAATTACTCACTCCTAGTTTATTTTTTTTAATGGTGTTCGTGAACCTCCTTTGTCGGTTTCTTGCCATATTTTCTTAAATTAACTAGTTAGTCTTTCAAAAATCTGAC
>QIIH01000190.1 GCA_003229235.1 Flavobacteriales bacterium
GAACGTTAGAATAGCGAATCTTCTCACGAATAGCGGCAATTGCTACAATTGCTAAAAACCAACCAATTCCGGAGCTAAACCCGTAGTTTAATGCTAAACTAAACGTTTCGATTTCGCGAGATTGCATAAAAAGTGAACCTCCTAAAATGGCACAGTTTACAGCAATTAGCGGCAAGAATATCCCTAATGAGTTATAAAGAGATGGTGAAAATTTCTCTACTACGATCTCTACCAATTGTACCATAGTGGCTATGGTCGCAATAAATAAGATAAACGATAAAAAACTCAGATCGTAGGTAGCATACTCTTCCCCTAACCAGCTTAATGCTCCTTCTTGTAAGATATAGGTGTCTAACAACCAGTTAAGAGGAACGGTTACCGTCAATACAAAGATTACAGCAGCACCAAGCCCTACAGCAGTAGATACTTTTTTAGACACAGCCAAATACGAACACATTCCTAAGAAGTATGCGAAGACCATGTTGTCTACAAAAATGGATTTAAAAAATAATTCTATATGCTCCATGTCGATATATTATAAATGAGCGCTAGGCTTAATTTTCTTCTATTAAGTTTTTATTACGCGATCGTTGTACCCAAATGATAAGCCCTACTACAATCAAAGCCATAGGCGGTAGCACCATAAAACCGTTATTCTCGTAGCCAAACTCATAAAGTCCTGTTTTCTCTACAGCGTCACCAAAGACGGGAAAACCAAATAAAGTTCCCGAACCAAAAAGCTCTCTAAAGAATCCAACGATGATCAAAATCACACCATAACCAAGCGCATTTCCTACACCGTCTAAGAACGACTTCCAAGGGCCATTTGCCAACGCAAATGCCTCAAATCGTCCCATGATAATACAGTTAGTAATAATAAGCCCAATAAATACTGAAAGCTCTTTACTTAGTTCGTAAGAGAAAGCTTTTAATACTTGATCTACAATAATTACCAAAGTCGCTACAACGATTAATTGTACGATGATTCGAATCTTAGATGGAATTATATTCCGCATAAGCGAAATAATAACGTTTCCTGCCCCTAAAACAAAGATCACAGAAATAGCCATTACAATCGATGGTTGTAGCTTCGCTGTAATTGCTAGTGCCGAACATATCCCTAATACCTGAATGGTAATTGGATTGTCGTCCGACAATGGGTCTAAAATTAATTTGGTGTCTTTTTTTGAAAGCAATCCCATAGTTTAATTCTTTAAATTTTTAAAATAAGGCACATACTTTCTAACGTCCTTTCTAAGCATCGTAGCCAAACCATCTCCAGTAATGGTCGCCCCTGCTAAGGCGTCTACTTCGCCATCTGTTTTATCTAAATTTTTAGGGTCGTTGTTTCCTTTGGCAACAGCTATTCCCTTAAATACTTCGTCATCCAGAAAGCTTTCTCCAACGAAATCATCCATAAAAAAGCGCTGCTTAATCTCTGAGCCCAATCCTGGCGTTTCTCCTTTGTGATCGTAATATACGCCTTGAATAACCATGTTTTTATCTACGCAAACAAATCCCCAGATAGCATCCCAAAGTCCTTTCCCGCGCACTGGCATGATGTATAAATCGGCGCCATCTTTTTGCCCTTTAAACAAGGGTAAACGTTGTTGGTAGTTTGGATCTTTTGCTTTGTTCTTTTCCTTTTTAACATCGATTAAATACGCTTCGTCGTCTGTAGTAACCTCATCACCTTGAATTACAAACTGCTCTACGATATATTTGTCAAATTCTTGCTGTAGCACAACTTCCGAAACAAAAACCACATCGTTTTTGCCTTCGTTCTCGTTTACGCCCATGGCATAAAGAATGTTTTTTTGCTTTTCTGCTCTTTTATTGGCGTCAATTCGGTCTTTTAAAACTTGTGACACTC
>QIIH01000054.1 GCA_003229235.1 Flavobacteriales bacterium
TTTTGCATAAAGAGGGAAATATTTATGCAACTTTAGATTTTAATCGTGTGTTAGAAGAGCGACAAAATTTCGATCCTGTTGGGCATTATTCACGGCCTGATGTTACTCAATTACAGGTAAATAGACAGCGCCAAAGCACCATAAAATTAGATTGATTATTTATCTCGGGCTATTTAGTAAAGACTATCTTTGCAAAAATTTTAAGGCATGGGCCAAAAGCAAAATTCAGGCAAAAAGAAACCATTCAGACCTAATAAAGGAGCTGTTAAAAGTAGTCCAAAAAAACCAGCCGCATCTACGCAGTCTGGTATAAGACTCAATAAGTACATCGCTAATAGCGGAGTGTGTTCACGCCGTGAAGCAGATTTATATATTTCGACTGGACAGGTTACTGTAAACGGAAAAGTTGTAGACCAAATGGGCCAACGAGTTCAGTTAGAAGACGAAGTACGTTTTGATGGACGCCGAATTAACCCTGAGCCAATGGCCTACGTACTTTTAAATAAGCCTAAAGGGTTTGCTACTACAACCAGCGCAGAAAAGTCTAATACTGTAATGGATTTAGTGGCCAATAGTACACGATCTAGAATTGAGCCTATAGGGCGTTTGGGTCGCAACGCTACTGGTTTGTTGCTTTTTACCAACGACGATGAAGTAATGCGTAAGTTTACTAATTCTACAAAGGCACCAGCTAGATTGTTTCATGTAGAGCTTAATAAAACCTTAAAGGCAGAAGATTTACGTCACATTAAAGAAGGGCTTAAAGTGAGCGGAAAAGAGATACTTGTAGAAGACATCTCTTATGTAAACGACGCTCCTAAAAAAGAAGTAGGCCTTAAGATTAAGAATGTTGGAAATTCTGTTATTCGAACCATTTTTGAACATCTTAATTATCAAGTAGTAAAAGTAGATTGTGTTACCATTGGCGGTCTAACCAAAAAAGATTTACCAAGAGGTCGCTGGAGAACTCTTACCGAGCAGGAAATTTCTAATTTAAAGATGCTTTAGTTGCCCGACTTAACTCAAAAACACATACACTAATAACAATTAGGTATTCAATCGCGACTAACCAAAGGTTCTCGCTATATGTTTCGTTGCCGTACCCCGAATAACTTAAAAAAATCACTGCGCTCCAAATAATTGGAAACCTGTATCGTGTAAACATACACAACAACAATGGCGTTGTTATATACCACGGATGAACGGTAGTAGACAATAGTAGGTAAACAAATATAGCAAACAGCATTCCGGTGGCTAGTTTTGGGATGTTTTCACGAGTTTTAATTAGACTAATTATCGCCACTACGGCCACGACAATTATTGGTAATATCTTACCAACAGATGCAATAATATTCCAACCAACGGTCTCATAACCTATCCATCGGATGATGTAATAGATGCTTGCATTAAACTCAAACTTCTGGAACCACAAGGCGATAGTTTGCGAAAAATTGGCAATCAAATCAGCATTTACAAAGGGGATAAAAGTTAGAATGACGGTTAATAGAACCGCCAAATAATAAAAAGCTAAATTTTTAAAGGATTTAAAAAGTTGTTGTTTTTTCACAAACCACCAGAAAAATAGGGGCAACAGTAAAAGCGGAATAAGCTTTAAAGATATCGCACATCCAATTAATACGGCAGATAGTAGCCACTTAGATTTTAATAAAAAGTACAGTGCAGCTACCATGAGAAAGATCATTACTCCTTCAAAATGTAAATTACCAGTGAGCTCGATAATCACAAATGGATTGAGGAAAAACCACCATAATTTGTGAATAGGAAGTTTTAAAGAAATCAATATTTTTTTAGCAAATAGCAATGTTCCCACATCGGCTAGAATAATTAGAACACGCATGCCTATCACACTAG
>QIIH01000477.1 GCA_003229235.1 Flavobacteriales bacterium
AAAATGAGATGAAATTTGTACAGATGAGGCACTTTTCGTAAGGCATAGCAGAGCTACGCATAAGAAAAGCAACAAAATATGGACGGATTTCGGTCATTTTTTAGGAAATAGAAAAAGTCAAGATGACTTCGTTAACACCTTAATTGCATGAAGTTTTTGAAGTACATCTTATTTATTATCCTAATCGTCATAATAACTACTTCTGTATATTTTGGCGCTAAGAATGGCAAATTTGATACTGGTGCAACTCGTACAATGGAGGTTCCTGCCGCGGTACTCTACGAGCAGATAAATAACTACACAACATGGCAAGAATGGGGCCCTTGGATGGAACTTGATCCTGAGATCCAAATCAATTTAGGTGACACCCTTATTGGGATTGGTGCTGGCTACAGATGGAAAAGCAATCATCCTGATATAGGATCGGGTAGTATTATTACAAACAATACAGTCGAAAACAAAAGTATCGAGCAACAAATTACTTTTTCGCAGATGTTTGGAGCTTCTGCTCATCAGATGAATTGGAACATTACTCCAGCAGAAGATGGCTTGAAAACAACTGTTACCTGGAGAATAAAAGGTGAGCTAACATTGATAGAGAAAATCCTTGTAGCTTTTAACTCAGAAAGCAAGTCTGCAACAAACGAGCTTTATGCCGCAGGTCTTGAAAAATTAGAACAATCGGCAAAAGCGAGCATGGAGCAATATACCGTTAACTTTGATGGTATTTCTGAATATGGCGGAGGCTACTATTTATTTGTTACGGCAACGACTACACAAGCGCAGTTAGCGACCAGAATCGCACCTATGATGGGCCAAGTAGCCGGTTATATGCAAGCAAACAGGATTGCCCATTCTGGCAAGCCTTTTACAATTTATAACCAAGTAGATTCAACTATAGCTAATATGATAGTTTCTGCAGCAATTCCTGTTAAAGAGCGTATACTAACAACGGCCGAGAGTGAAGTGCTTTGTGGATATATGCCGCCCTTAACTGCTATTAAAACGACACTTAGAGGCAACTATATTAATTTGGATAAGGCCTATGCACGTGGTTTACAATACATAAAAGAAAAAGGACTCACAATAGACCCTCAACATCCAATGTTCGAAATTTACGTTTCAGATCCTGGAGAAATACCCAATCCTTCAAACTGGGTAACCCAAGTTTACATCCCAATTATTACACCTCAAGAAACCATCAACTAAAAATGAAGGCACTACTATTTGTTATGTTGGGTGGCGGCTTGGGAAGTGGCTTACGTTACTTAGTGGCAAAACTACTCAATACCAACGGGCAACTCCCATGGGGAACTTTCGCAGTTAACGTTTTAGGTAGCCTATTAATTGGCATCTTAGTGGGGTGGGTCTCTAAACACAACAATCTAAGTGAAACTCAGTTACTGTTCTTAGTCACAGGATTTTGTGGTGGATTCACAACCTTCTCTGCCTTTGCACTAGAAGGGCATATCCTCCTAAAGGCAGAAGATTTTTGGGGATTGGCAATTTATATTCTTGGTAGTTTAGTCTTTGGTGTATTGGCTATATTCGCAGGTATATGGCTAGCCAAAACTCAATTTTAATGATCGCCGTAATCTTTCACCGATGGCTTTGTTCGCTTCGAGCTTGCGCTCGTTTTCTACTATAACGATCTTTGATTTCATAAATTATTTTAGAATGAATGCCTAGTAGACATTTAGAATAAGATAGCCGCATAGCGGAACTTAAACTTTTCGCAGCTGTGAAATCCTTCTGTTCATTTTCTTTGCTCTCTCAAAACTCTTCTCTCATACTTTTTTGCATTGCCCAAAAAAGTACGCAAAAAACTCTAGCCCCTTCTTAGTGTGTTTTTACACTCCTTCGTA
>QIIH01000002.1 GCA_003229235.1 Flavobacteriales bacterium
CAGCGAGGTCATCTGGTCGTGTAAAACGAAACCCACCTCTTTTGGCTTTGCCAACTGCTGTTCTATATCCTGCTACTATATATGCGTTCATTTTATTTAGATTTTAGATGTAAGATATTAGACATAAGACTTTAAAGATTAAGACATTAATTTAGTTTGGAATCCAGTTATCATTCGTTGAATTTCAGAAATCGAATTATTAAGTTCATTGAATTTAACCTCTTCTAAAAATTCTAGTCTGTTCGAAAGAATTAATTGAGTTTGTAATTCAAAACTTGATCCTCTGGCTATTCCTAAGAATTGATTAAATTCTTTATCATAATTTCTTCCTGATCCCTCAGCAATATTAGAAGGAATTGAAACAGCACTTCTTCTAATCTGTGAAATTAAATTAAATTTTTCTTCAGAAGGAAAGCTGTTAGTTTGTTTATAAACCTCAACTGCCAAGTCCATCGAATTATTCCAAATTTTAAGTTCTTTAAAGTTGTGCATAATCTTGTGTCTTAATTCATTTTTTTAGTCTTGCGTCTTTAATCTTAACGTCTTATGTCTCTTTGTTTATTTTAATTTCTCAACGGTTTACCACTGTTTAATATCGACTGGATTCGCTCCAGTGTTTTAGGTTCTGCACAAAGTGATAAGAATGCTTCTCTTTCTAAGTCTAAGAGGTATTGCTCACTTACTTCTTGTGGGTACGATAAATCGCCACCACACATTACCCAAGCTATTTTGTTGGCAATTTTTAAATCGTGATCCGAAATATAATTACCCATTCGCATACCATTAACTCCAGCTGCTACAAGAGCTAAACCTGTTTTGCCTTGCACTTTAATATGCTTATCTTGAATAGGTTGTGTGTAGCCATCAGCGGCTAGTTCTAACACAGCGGCTTTTGCATCTGCAATTTGGCGGTGCTTATTTATCGAAACAGAATCACCTCTTTGCAATATGTTCATATCAAATGCTTCGTAAGCCGAAGTGGCTACTTTGGCGGTGGCAATATTCATAAAGGCGTTTTGCATATCATTTAACTCTACATCGCCTGTGGCATACGAATCAGCTATTCGTTTGGCAAACTCTTTAGTACCTCCGCCTGCGGGGATTACGCCTACGCCTACTTCAACTAAACCAATATAGGTTTCTGCGGCTGCTTGTACTTTATCTGCGTGCATAGTCATTTCGCAACCACCACCCAAGGTTAACCCATGAGGAGCTACTACTACTGGGATTGAAGAGTAACGCACGCGCATCATCGTATCTTGAAAATGCTTAATCATAAAATTAAGCTCATCGTATTCTTGCTCAATGGCGTGCATAAATACCATGCCCAGGTTAGCTCCTGCAGAGAATTGTGCTCCTTGGTTTCCAATAACTAAGCCCGTATAGCTTTTTTCTGCTAACGTGATGGCTTTGTTAATTCCTTCTACTACTTCACCTCCCAGAGTATTCATTTTAGTATGAAACTCAAGACCAAGAACACCATCTCCTAAATCGAAAATAGTAGCACCCGAATTGCCCCAAACTACATTATTTTGTCTAAGGTTATCAAGTACCAACATATCTTCGGTGCCGGCAATGCTTTTGTACGATTTACTAGGGATGTCGTAATATTTGCGCTGTCCGTTTTCTACTTTGTAGAACGACTCTGCACCCGATTCGAGCATATCGTAAATCCATTGGTTGGGTTTATACCCAGCCTCTTCCATTTTGGCTACGGTCTTTTTAACGCCAACGGCATCCCAGTATTGAAATGGGCCAATTTCCCAACCAAATCCAGCAGAAACAGCATCGTCAATTTTATAAAGATCATCTGCAATTTCAGGAATTCGGTTAGATACATATTGGAATAACCCAAAGAATGAAT
>QIIH01000161.1 GCA_003229235.1 Flavobacteriales bacterium
AGTTTCCCGAATAACAGTCACTTTTACCTGCCCTGGATAGGTCATATCTGTTTGAATTTTTTGCGAAATCTCGAAAGATAATTGCGCAGCTTTATCGTCGCTCACTTTTTCGCTTTCCACCATCACACGGAGTTCACGACCTGCCTGTATGGCATAGGCCTTATTAACACCAGTAAAGCCAAAAGCGATGTCCTCTAGGTCTTTTAAACGTTGGATGTAAGAATCTAATACTTGGCGTCTTGCGCCCGGTCTAGCACCACTAATAGCATCACATACTTGTACAATCGGAGACAAAAGATTTGTCATTTCTATTTCGTCGTGATGCGCACCAATAGCATTGCAAACGTCAGGCTTTTCGCCGTACTTCTCTGCCCACTGCATTCCAAGAATAGCGTGAGGCAATTCTGTTTCGCTATCTGGTACCTTCCCAATATCATGTAATAAACCAGCACGTTTTGCCAGCTTTGCGTTGAGCCCGAGCTCTGCGGCCATTACGCCACATAATTTTGCTACTTCACGAGAATGCTGTAATAGATTTTGACCATAAGAAGAACGATAACGCATTCGCCCTACAATCTTGATAAGCTCAGGATGTAAACCGTGTATACCTAAGTCTATAACAGTACGCTTCCCAACTTCAATAATCTCTTCGTCGATTTGTTTGGCAGTCTTTTTAACAATCTCCTCGATACGCGCTGGATGAATTCTACCATCTGTAACCAATTTATGAAGCGACAAACGTGCAATTTCTCGTCGAACAGAATCAAAACAAGACAATATGATAGCTTCCGGAGTATCATCAACAATAATCTCGACCCCAGTTGCAGCCTCTATAGCGCGAATATTGCGCCCTTCTCTACCAATAATTCGACCCTTTACATCATCGCTTTCTAGATTAAACACAGACACGCAATTTTCGATAGACTCTTCTGTGCCAATACGCTGAATTGTACCAATCACAAGCTTTTTGGCTTCTTGTTTTGCGGTGAGTTTAGCCTCTTCTAACGAAGATTGTATAAACGCCATAGCGTCTGTCTTGGCTTCTTCTTTAAGGCTTTCAATTAGTTGTTCTTTTGCATCTTCTGCAGACAAACTAGAAATCACTTCTAGTTGTTCTACTTGACGTTTATGCCCTTTATCTAGTTCGGCTTGCTTTTTATCTAAAAACTGAAGTCTATCGTTATATTCGCTTGTTTTTCTTTCTAAGTCGCCATTTACCTTTTTGTTTTTAGAGAGTTCGTTAGATATCTGCGATTCCTTATCACGAGTACGCTTCTCTGCTTCTGAGATCTTTCTTTCTCGACTCAGGATTACTTTTTCGTGTTCAGATTTAAGCTCAATAAATTTTTCTTTGGCTTGTAAAATTTTATCTTTTTTAATGTTCTCCGCCTCATGTGTGGCGTCTTTTTTAATTGAACTCGCTGTCTTTTTCGCAGAAGAAATAAGCAGAGATGCGTTGTTTTTTTCAAGGAGTTTTGCAATTACAAAACCTAAAATCAAACCAATTGCTCCAATTATTATATAGATGACTGTAGTGTCCATAGTTAAGTTTTTAAAGTGAACCCATTTTTATTTTTCTGGTGCCAGAAAAATTTAACATGAGCGCATAAAAAAGCCTACATTAATAACGTTAATTGAATAAACTCCTTAAAACAAGTTTAGGGCTAATAAGCTGGTCAAGTATCCGCTCTAAGACGGCACGCTTTTACAACTTTAACTCACCCTTTTTAAAGAAATCGTGTTGAGTTTACCAAATATGTATTAATGTAGGCAGTAACCTATTTTAATTAAAAGAACGTTTTAGGATAAATGATCGTTTAAAACTTCGTTTAAAGCGCTTAATTTGCTTTCTATACTAGTTA
>QIIH01000468.1 GCA_003229235.1 Flavobacteriales bacterium
CCATTTTCTTGAATCACAACATCGTCTTCTAAGCGAACTCCAAAGCCTTCGTCTGGTAAATAGATTCCTGGCTCTACGGTAAAAACCATATTTGCCGTCATCGGTTCCCAAAGGATTCCGTAATCGTGCGTATCTAAACCAATATGATGTGAAGTACCATGCATAAAATACTTTTTATAAGCAGGCCATTCTGGTTTTTCGTTCTGCACATCGGCTTTATCTAAAAGGCCTAGCCCTAATAATTCGGAAGTCATTAGTTTGCCAACTTCTACGTGGTATTCTTTCCAGAATGCCCCAGGTACAAGCAAAGCAGTTGCATCATTTTTTATGCGATTTACAGCATTGTAAACATCTTTTTGTCTCTGTGTAAAACGACCATTCACAGGAATTGTACGCGTCATGTCGCTCGCATAATTAGCATATTCGGCACCTACATCCATCAGAATTAATTCGCCGTCCTTACACTTTTGATTGTTCTCTATATAATGCAACACATTGGCATTGTTACCACTCGCAATAATAGGAGTATAAGCAAAGCCTTTCGAACGATTGCATAAAAATTCGTGTATAAATTCTGCCTCAATTTCGTATTCCAACACATCTGGTTTTACAAAATTTAATATCCTGCGGAAACCCTTATTGGTTATGTCACAAGCAGTTTGCATAAGATCTAATTCGATACTGTGCTTTACAGAGCGCAAACGTTGCAAGATAGGATTGCTCTTGGCCCAGCTATGAGCTGGAAACTTTGCTTTGGTAGCCGTAATAAATCGATCTTCGCGAGTCTCGGTTTCTACAGATTGACGGTAGTGCTCATTCGTGTTAAAGTAAATACACTCGGCTTGAGTCATGAGTTCAAAAAATACTTTATCGAAGTCTGTGAGCCAATACACGGTTTTAATGCCGCTGGTTTTAAGAGCAGCTTCTTTGGTTAATTTTGCACCTTCCCAAACGGCAATATGATCGTTGGTTTCTTTTAGGAATAAAACTTCTCTATGCTTCGGGTCTGCAGCATCAGGGAACAACAACAAAATGCTTTCTTCTTGATCGACCCCACTTAAATACAAAATATCTCGATGCTGATTAAATGGCATCGTACTATCTGCACTTACTGGATAAATATCGTTGCTATTAAAAACGGCAAGACTCTTTGGCTTCATCGCTGCCATAAAGTTTGCTCTGTTGCGAACGTATAATTGGTTGTCGATAAGATGATACTTCATGTAATGTTTCTTTTGGCTCATAAAAATAGCAAAATAAGATGGCAAGTTGAGCCACTTGAGGGTGTTAAACTTGATAAAATGTTTTTGCCAACAAAAGGCGAATCCGTACTTTGGAGCGCTAAACCAACCATATTATGACACTTCAACGTTTTGTACTCTTCCTTTTTTTAGGAGCAACTACATTAATATTTTCGCAGCCAGGGGCAAGTTCTAAAGCCGATCAAGTTTCGGGCATTAGTGATAAAGAAGCCCTAACTCAAAACTCTTTAGTTAAAAACATCGAATTCACTAGTATTGGCCCGAGTATTATGAGTGGTCGAGTGGTAGACTTCGACGTAAATCCGGATAACCCAACGGAGTTTTACGTAGGCTATGCTAGTGGAGGTGTTTGGTACACCAATAATAACGGAACCAGTTTTACTCCAGTAATGGATAATTCGCCAACTCAAAACGTAGGTGATATTGCGGTAGATTGGCAGTTGGGCACTATTTGGATAGGAACCGGAGAGGTGAATGCTTCCCGTTCTTCTTATGCCGGGATCGGACTTTTAAAATCTACAGATAAGGGAGCGACTTGGACCAATATGGGACTCACAGATTCGCACCACATTAGCCGAATCTTATTAAACC
>QIIH01000415.1 GCA_003229235.1 Flavobacteriales bacterium
GTTTTACAGATAACGAAGGAAGTGATTGTGGCGAAGGTCCTAAAGACATCGTAGCAACGCTTACTAAACAATAAGTTTCTCACTTATTTACATAATTTAATATTGCAAAAAAAGCTGCCTTTCGAGGCAGCTTTTTTACATTTGTACCCTATGGAAATTACTAAGATATATGGCATTCATGCCTTAAAGGAAGCAATCGACGCAGAAATGGCTGTCGAGAAGGTATATGTACAAGAAGATACCCAGCACACAAAAATTCAATCACTACTTAAGGAATGTGCCTCACTCGGAGCTACAATTTCTTATGTGCCCTTAGAAAAACTAAATAAGTTATCTAAAGCACGAAACCATCAAGGCATAGTAGCTACTATCTCCCCTATTGGTTTTATTGATATAGAAGCTTTAATAGATCAGGCCTTGGAGCAAACCTCTGCTCCTATTTTTATGCTACTTGATCAAATTAGCGATGTGCGAAATTTTGGCGCCATAGTACGCAGTGCTGTAGCGGCTGGCGCTCAAGGTATAATTGTTCAGAAAAAAGGAGGGGCTCCTGTAAATGCAGACGCTATTAAAACTTCGGCTGGTGCGTTATTTAAAATTCCTGTGTGTAAGGTAGATCACATTAAAGATGCTATCCTTTATTTACAAGCCGCTAACATCAATTTAATTGCAGCAACAGAAAAGGAATCGCAATCTATCTACGACACAGACTTCTCAAAAGGTTTTGCATTGATAATGGGTTCAGAAGGCAGAGGTATTAACCCTAGTGTACTCACTATGGTAGATACTAAAGTAAATATCCCCATAAATGATCAAATCGACTCTTTAAATGTATCCGTCGCTTCTGCTGTAATATTATTCGAAGCAATAAGACAACGTCAATAGATTAAGACGGATCTTTAGATTCTGTAGTTTTTTTATACGTATAGTTAATTGTCACCCCAAGTTGTGGAGTATCTAGTGGTTCTTGTTCTTCTGGTAACTTTTCGATGAAATTCCCGTCCTCGTCAAATTGTTGTAAAAAGGGGTCATCCTCTTCGTTGTAGTTTTCGTCTTCCCAGGCATACTTTTTATCGCGAGGCACCTTGCTTTTAACTAGTCCTGCCAATGCAAACCCAACAAAGAAACCTGACAAATGCCCTTCCCAAGAAATTTTAGGATCTATCGGGAATACATACCACAATAACCCACCGTATAAAAATACCACAACGAGGGATAAAGCAATAAGCCTGTAATACTTAGAAAAGATTCCCTTAAAGAATAAGAAACTCACTAGTACATAAACTACACCACTAGCACCAATGTGATAGGCAGGCCTGCCAATAGCCCAAGTTGCTAATCCAGATAATAGCACTCCCCAAAATAAAACCTTCCAACTAATACGCTCGTAAAAGTAAAAGAGCATAAATAATAGTGCTAAAAGCGAAATACTATTGTTTGCCAAATGCCCAAGGTCTTTGTGTACTAAAGGAGTAAAAACTACTCCCAGCAATCCTTCGGCTGTTCGCGGGAGAATACCCAGATTGCGCATTTTAAGCCCAAATCTAAGATCTGCCCAAAATGAAATCCAAATAAATAGCACTAACCCTAAGGTAGCCACCAACATTTTTGGTTTAAAATTAAATTGAGTGTTGTTTAAACGCATGGTAGCCATAAGATATCAATTTTCTAGCCAGAAACTATTATGTTAATTTTGCTGTAATTATGTCATGTGACGCAACTTTTTTAATAATCCCAGTCTATTATATAAAGAAGAAAAGTTATGAAAACAATTTTTAAAATATTCTTAGCTGTTGCTGTTGGCTTGGCGTCGCTTACATCTTGCGAAACGATAGAGCTAGAACAACTAGC
>QIIH01000401.1 GCA_003229235.1 Flavobacteriales bacterium
CAAGACTAACAATTTTTAAAGTGTTCATATTCTGAGTTTTTAGCGTTAATAAATATTGTTATCGTAGCTTTCTCTCAGTAAGAACAGTAGTGTTTTATTAATAAGGATTGGACCCTGTTACATCTACAACGTGTAACAACCTAATTAATTTTACAAAGAGTATGTCTTTTGTCCAATTTTGGCAATAAATAACAGTTTTTTAACAAAATCAGACCATTTTGGATCATTTTTGGAGATAATTGGAGTTTTTAAGGAGTTTCGAAAAACTAGAATTCTAACTTTAATTGTTCAATTATGGGTTCGATTTCTTTTTTATCTGCCGTGGTATTGTTCAGATTTGTAACAGAAATTCCTAGTAAGCGAACAGATTCCTTTACTTTTTCTTGATACAGCAGTTCTTGAATTACTTGAAGAATCAAATCCGCCTTGGCGATATAATAAGGCATTGTTTTGCTGCGAGTTTGTAAACTAAAGTCACTGTATTTAATTTTTAAGGTAATAGTCTTACCCGCGATGTTACTTTTATCTAGCCTGCGCTCAATTTCTTTGGCTATGTTCTCAAGACGTTCGAGCATATATACTTCTGAAGTTATATTCTCGTTAAAAGTACGTTCGGCAGCCATCGATTTTCTGGTTCGATCAGATTTTACTTCACTCAGATTAATCCCGCGAACCACGTCGTAAAAGTACTGCCCACTTTTGCCAAAATTGTTTTGTAAAAATTCTAGTGGCTTCGCTTTGAGATCGTCGCCTGTGAAGATGCCCATTTGATACAATTTTTCTCTAGTGACTTTCCCAACCCCATAAAATTTACGTACATCGAGCGCTTCTAAAAATGCAATTACTTCTTCTGGCGGAATGGTTTTTTGGCCGTTGGGTTTATTAATGTCACTTGCAACTTTAGCTAAAAATTTGTTTACCGAGATTCCAGCCGAAGCATTTAATCCTGTTTTTTGAAATATTTTTTCTCGTATTTCGCGCGCCAAGAGTGTAGCGCTTGGGTTGCCCGTTTTGTTTTGAGTTACATCGAGATAGGCTTCGTCTAGGGAAAGAGGTTCGACCATATCTGTAAATTCAAAAAACACCTTTCTTATTATATTCGAAATCTCTGTATAACGTTCAAAACGCGGTGGGACAAAAATAAGTTCGGGACAATTTTTTTTAGCAATCACCCCGCTCATCGCAGAACGTACACCAAATTTGCGAGCTTCGTAGCTAGCGGCACTCACGACACCTCGAGTACCTCCGCCACCTACAGCTAATGGTTTTCCTGCCAAATCTGGATTATCCAACTGCTCAACAGACGCATAATATGCGTCCATATCTACATGAATTATTTTTCGGATAGGGAAGGCTGTCTCCATCCCATAAATTTATAATATCTTAGTGAATATTGACCTAATTTCTTAACCTAAGATGACCGAAATTGAACGTAAATTTTTAGTAAAAAATAAAGGGTTTAAAAAACTGGCTTACGATGCCACGCTGATTAGGCAAGGCTTTTTAAGTACACATCCGCAGCGCACAGTTCGCGTCAGGATTAAAGGCGATCAAGGATGGATTACCATTAAGGGAAAATCAAACCAGACTGGTACTACGCGATCAGAATGGGAATATATGATAGATGTAAATCAGGCTTCGGAGCTTCTAGAGATTTGTGAGCCAGGCATCATAGAAAAAACTCGCTATTTAGTTTCTGTCGAATCTCATCTTTTCGAGGTAGACCAATTTTTAGGAGATAATACTGGGCTCATCGTGGCAGAAGTTGAACTTCTGAGTGAAGATGAGGTTTTTGTCACACCTTCTTGGTTAGGCAAAGAAGTTACAGGAGATATTAAATACTATAACAG
>QIIH01000011.1 GCA_003229235.1 Flavobacteriales bacterium
ATTGCAAACGATCAACAATTTTATTAAACACTTCGAGTTCTACGATAAACTGGTCAGAAAAACCATGGGTTGCATCATAGGCTGTCGCCGCAGTATTTCCTAAATTTTTCGCAGTGATTTCTGGTGGAATTGTATGTAGTTCTATCACCATTAGGCCAAAACGCTTAATATGTGGCAACCATTTAGATAGGTGCTCCTGTAGGTTTTGTTCGACTACCGCATTGTTTAATCTAATGCCGCGACTCGTGAAAGCTCCGGTAGAACTACTCAGCTCATTATTAGTCCCTGTTGGGTCTTCCCATGGCCTGTTGTGATCTAAAAAGGTTCTTACGTTTAATAAATCGGATAACTTAATATTGTAATTGGTTTTAATATCTTTTTGTAATTGTTCTGGATCTGCAATATCACCCCAGATCACTTTCGCCCAAATATCTGCTTTTATCAAATTGGCTCTTGTAACTTTAAGAGCGGCCTTGTTGTAGTCTACACCTACCAAAAATAGTGGGTGTTCTTCTAGCATTTGGCCTCTTTTGGTGCGTTGTTCGATCACTTCAAAAAGGTGAATTAAAAAAGCGCCGTTACCACAGCCCATATCTAATATTCCTTTAGGTTGTTCGTCGATAGGCTTGTTAAATAAATCTATTACAATCTCATCTATCTTTTTAAAGTAAGCCGAATGTGCTCCTCCGCTTCCCCAAACATTCATTTCGCGATCTACATGTATTTCACTGGCGTTGGGTAGCGAGCTTCTAAGCATTTGTGCATTTCCAAAAATCAGCTCTTCTATACGTCTAAAAGTGGGTAAATAGCTAACAGTTACGCCATATGCGGCAGATCTTCTCGCAAAAAACAAGCCTTTGTTTGTAAATTTATAATTACCATTTTGAGTAATAAACCAGTCTAGATGTGTGAAGAAATCAAGAATTTTACTAAAGTTATCGGGGTCTTCATGAAACTCATCTGGGCCGAAGGAGGCTTCCATAAAATATTTATGAAACATACCATCCATTCCTAACATCACCGTGATAGGACCTACAAGAACACCCTCTATATGGCTTGCGATTTGCTGGTCTATCTCTTTTTCTAAATCAGTCGTACCCTCCCCAATATAGTCGCCATTTATTACTTTTTTAAAGATGCGATTGAGTAATGTAAAGTCTTCGATGGTAAAGCTCCTTGGATGAAAATCGTCTGAAGTATTTATAAATGATGCTACGTCTAGATATCGTTCAACTTCAGAAAAGGCATATTCACTTTTTTTATTAGTAGCGAGATGAATCTCGTTAGTTTTAGCGTCAACTTTATATTCTAACCAGCCTTGTGAGGCGAGCAAGCGCAAAGCGACATTTAAATAACCTTCGTTGCTTTTACAATGTGAATTCACCTTAGCGAGCGTTGTCGATTGTTCTGCTAACAAAAAACTGAGGACCTTCTTTTTATAAAGACAGTAGGCAACAGGTGCGACAGCAATCCCATCTAAATGCCTAAAAAGGGAGGTTCTGTAAAGTTTTTTTTCTTCGGGTGATATCATAAAGACAGCTTTTGGTAAATATAATTTAATAACCTGAGTTCGACCTAAGATTTGTTTACAGTTTAGATGTATTTTTATTCAATTCGAAGTCAGATTTTTGAAAGACTAACTTGTTAGTTTAAGAAAATATGGCAAGAAACCGACAAAGGAGGTTCACGAACACCATTAAAATAAAAGTTAGGAGTGAGGAATTGGGGAAAATTCATCAAATCCAAAGGAAATTCTAATAAAAGGCAATCTTTTTTATGTAAAATTTTTAAAATATCTAGATATTCCTTTAAATTTTACA
>QIIH01000293.1 GCA_003229235.1 Flavobacteriales bacterium
GGTTTGTAAACTGATAATCAAGATTTTCTTGTTCTGTATTGAAGGGATTTACGGCCTTCGAAAAATTAAATTTACTCGTACGCTCTTTAGTATTAGGTTGGATGGTATAAAAGAAAAGACATTCAACAGGTTTGCCCTCTTTGTCTAAGGCAGATAAATTAAAAGTGGTTCCGTTGTGAGCTTTTACATTGTTAAATTCGAAACGATTTAGTGAGTCAATCTTAGAGAGTTGAACCTCTTTGTTGTTGTTAGAATAAAACAATACACGATCAATTTTTATGTTAGCATCTTTAGTGGTTAAATAACCAGTAACCTTGATTCCAGGATTGGTGAAGTAATAATCCTCCTCTGCAGAACTGTTAAACACACTACGCCAAGGATATTTGCTCCAACCTTGGTTTAATAGTAGCAAATCTAGTTCGTAACGTTTTTTTGCTGAATTATCAGAAAAGTAGTAATTCGGATTCTCGACATAGCCAGAGACAAAAGGCGCAATATAAGTTGAGGTGAATATATTTGGCAAATTCGTAAGGCCTTTTGTAGTGCTAGGAAGAACAGCAATACTCATGGCCTTTGGCTGTAAATTGTCTTTGTTGTGAAAGTCTAACCGCAACTTAGTTGTATCTATAACCTGTTTTGTAATACTGCTTGAGGCCATAATAGACGAATCAGATGGATCGTTAAAAAATAGCCGTTCTAAAAGCGGTTGGCCGTCTGGCGTAAAAAGTGTAGCGGTATTAACCCCTTTAAAAAGTTTATCGTGAGGAATCAATATGTTTAAAATTGAGTAATCTGGCTCAAATTGTACTGTATAGCTTCTTACTTTATCACCTTTATGAAGAAATAACTCATATTGTCCTCCAATCAATTGTTCAAGACTATTATTATTGGTATAGATTCTAATTTCTGTATCACGTGTTAAAAAGTTTTGAGTAATGCTCATTCCAATTCCTGTAGTTTCTGGACTTACAATTGGCTGATTGTAGGTTTTATGTTCATCAGAAAACTGTAAGTAATAAGCAGTGTTTGGTTTGGGGGTAAATAAAAATTTTCCCATTCCCATTGCATTTGTGCTAATGTTATTTAAGAGGGTCTGGTTTTGATCATTAACCAAAGAGATGTTTTTGAAAGCGACCCCCTTGCCATACGAGTTTAGAATTTTAACTCCATAAGTGTTATTAACATTTGTAAGAGCGTAACCTCCTTCTGGTAAGATCTGAATATCCAAATCTGATGACAGATTTTCTTTGGTAAGCTCGTTTTTATTGAGAATTATTTTTATCGGGCTAATAAATGAATCATCTGTATAATGAGAATTCATGGCAGGTGTAAAAGCCTTTAGATAAAGTATATCTTGATTCAGATCAGGACTAAGCAAGAGTGAACCGCTAGCAATCCCATCTTGTGTCATTAACAATTCTTGTGCAAGTATGTTGCCCTGTGCATCAATCAGGGTTACATTTAGATTGGTATCCGTTTTGGTTTGGGAATTACTTGAAGGATTAAACAAGTAAGCACTATACCAAATTTCTTCTCCCGGAAAAAAAGTGTCTTTGTTTAGGTGAAGATGAATAGTTTGTCGTTCGTGAAAATAATTTTCGAGTTTATTTGATACATCAATGTCCTTTAAATTGGATTGTCCAAAGGATGGAACAATCATCAAAATCCAAAGGAAGAAAGTCTTATACATAGCCTGATTTTTATATGTTTAATATACAAAAATCTACGTCTAAAGAGGTAAGTGGTTATAAGAATTCACTATTATTCCCATATAAAAAGCCCGCAGAGCGGGCTTTTTGTATT
>QIIH01000439.1 GCA_003229235.1 Flavobacteriales bacterium
TCTTCTATCTTTTTAGCCGCCTTTCTTAGCCCTTCCTCTTTGTCTGGGCTTATAGTTAAGGGATAAACCCTATCGGCTACTGATAATTTTATTTTTAGTGCTTCAGACATATTGCTATTCAGAAATATAAGCGATACAATGATCTAATTCCCGAATTAATGCATTTATTTTGAGCTTTGTTTCTCGTTTATCTTGGTTGCTGCCTAGCATCGAATTGGCAAGCTTGAGCGTTTCGTAATTATCTTTCCAGTTGTTAAGATCTGTTAAAATCTTTTGCTGTTGATTTTTTAATTCGGTCAATTGGGCCGTTAGACCCTGATTATTTTTAGCTAGTTCTCCATTTTTGTGAAGCACATTACTAATCTTATCCTCTAAAGAATCAACAAGTTGAGAAAGATCGCTCATGTAGCCAATAATTTAATGCTAACTACACAAAGTTAACATACCCTGCGGAATAAGACAACTAATTAACAGAAATTTTCGTTGTAGCATTAAAATGAGGGCTTTCTATTGAGTATTGACTATTGAGTATTGAGTATTGACTATTTATTATTGTTTAACTGTTGAAATGAACACGCCTAAACAATTAAACAACTAAACGATTAAACATTTTGATACCAGCGTTTGATGATTGTAGATAACGTTTTATAAATTCAGACAATTACCCATTCCAATTGCGTTCGATATTTTGTATCATTGAAAACCCAACCATTCGTCTGTACTCATTGAAAGAATAACACCTATGAACCTCCGTATTGTTATCATCCTATTATGCCTCTGCGGCTTTGGTTCTGCATTAAAGAGCCAAGAAATTCCGAAAGATTATTTCTCTAATCCAATGGCTATTCCATTAATCTTGTCGGGCAGTTTCGGCGAGCTGCGGTCTAATCATTTTCACAGTGGGCTTGATATTAAAACACAACAACGCAAAGGTATTCCAATTTATGCACCGGCAGATGGTTATGTAAGTAGGGTAAAAGTTGCCCATTATGGATATGGTAAGGCGCTATATCTTAAACATCCCAATGGTTATTCGACGGTATATGCTCATTTATCCAATTATGCAAACGATATTCAAGACTATGTTAAGACCAATCAATACGATAAAGAATCTTATCAAATTGAACTTTTCCCTGATATCGATTCGCTTACTGTAAAAAAAGGAGATCTTATTGGGTATTCAGGAAACTCGGGGAGTAGTGGTGGGCCTCATTTGCACTTTGAGATTCGTGATGGCAACTCTCGCCCAATGAACCCTATGCTCTTTGGTATAGAAGTTCCCGATTCAAAAAAGCCTTTGATAAGCACCGTAATCGCCTATCCTATAGGTAAAAACTCAAGAGTTAACGAGTCTAGCTCACCAATAAAACTTAGGTTAATCACTCAAAAGGACGGTACCTATAAAACAGAAAAGGTTTTTGCCGTAGGTACTATTGGCTTTGGAATAGCCAGCAATGATCAGCAAGATGGTGCCTCTAATAAAAATGGTCTTTATAATATAAAAACCACCATTAACGGTGTCGAAAAGCTAGAAATAGTCTTCGATCGCTTTAGTTTTGCCGAAACCCGTTATTTAAATCAATACATCGATTACAGCTACTGGAAAACCAATAAAAGCAGGGTTCAACGGTTGTTTGTCGCTCCAAATAACCCCTTGAGTATTTTTAAAAACCAAGACGAATCGGGTACCGTAACCGTGGAGGTTGGCTTTTCTTCTGTTTTTAATATAGCAGCCTCAGACTTCAAGGGGAATACTGTTAAAATAAATATTCCTATCGAAGGTAAAACCCCAACCAC
>QIIH01000018.1 GCA_003229235.1 Flavobacteriales bacterium
TTGCATTTTAAACTAATTCACTGGCTGTAGAAAATGTGCTAAATAAATCTAAACACAAAGGCTAGTAAAAAGAGAAAAAAGTGAAAAAAGCCGCTACTTTTTAAAACAATAATTAACTATCTTAATCCCATAATTCAAACTTATTTTTAGGTAAGCTATGTATACTTTAAAAAAATATACTACTTGGCAAATGGCCAAGTGGACTCGGTACGAAACTCTGCTTTTTGTGATTATTATTGCCGTTTGTGTTTCGGCTTATTTCTTTTTTGACCTTGCTTGGTTAAAAATTCCATGGACTCCCCTAGCCCTTATTGGTACAGCCGTGGCTTTTGTTATTGGTTTTCAGAATAACGCTGCTTACGGCCGAATTTGGGAAGCTCGCAAAATTTGGGGTGGCATCATAAACACTTCAAGAACCTTTGGAATGTATGTGCAAGACATGGTTAACAACCAACACGCCCAGAATCCAATGAGTGAAGACGAGCTAAAACAGGAGATAAAAACCCTCACTTATCGTCATATCGCTTGGATCACGGCCTTACGTCATGCCATGCGTGAATCTAAATCTTGGGAAACAACATCTAATCACCGTACCAATACTGAATGGAAAATTGGCCCGCCAGAACGAGATTCTGATGTAGAAAGCGATATAAAGGAATATATTTCTGTAGAAGATCTTAACTATGTAATGAGTAAAAATAATAAGCAAACTGCGCTACTATACCTACAATCACATCATCTTAGATCGCTTAAAGACAATGGCGTGATTTGGGAGTTTTCTTTCTTAGAACTCGAAGCCATTGTACAAGAACTTTTTACACTTCAAGGCAAAAGTGAACGTATCAAAAACTTTCCTTATCCAAGACATTTTGCAACATTAAACCACTATTTTATGTGGATGTTTGTGTTGCTTTTGCCTTTAGCCTTAGTGCCACAATTTGCAGAAATTGGTCGAGAGGTTATTGGTGATTACCCATTAATTGGTGAATTTTTTATTTGGTTTACTATCCCTATTTATGTGATAGTAGCTTGGATTTTTCATACGATGGAACGCATAGGTCGTACGGGCGAAAACCCGTTCGAAGGCACTGCTAACGATGTTCCTATATCGACAATCGCACGTGGGATCGAGATTGACCTGCGTCAAAACCTTGGCGAATCTGATGAAGAAATTCCTGAACAATTCCCCGTAAAATATCATACGCAATTTTAAATGCTATGTCTACAATACTCACAAACAAACGCCTTACGGTTATCAATTTAACAATTGTTAGTTTCTTTTTGATGATTTACCTTCTCAATATATATCAAGTAGACTACACAATTATTTGGGTATTTAGAGAATTACTAACGATTCCCTTTTTTTTAGCTATGTTGGCGTTTTTAGTTATTGGCGTTCGCAGTTTGATTAAAAAAAAGGGCGATATACGTGTTCACATTAGTTTGTTAGCCTTGGCGATTTGCAGCTATTTTACCTTATCTAGTTTCTTTTAAATACTCGGTTTTATGACATTAATAAAACATTTGGCAGCACATATACAGACTGTTCACGTTGGCGGCAATTGGACCAGTGTAAACCTTAAAGACACCCTAGAAGATATTACTCTTAAAGAAGCAACTCAAAAAGTTTTTAACTTCAATACAATTGCTATCTTGGTTTTTCACATTAACTACTTTGTAGATGCAATTTTAGAAGTACTCCAAGAAAGACCCTTGGAAGCTAGTGACAAACTGAGCTTTGACCATCTGCCACTTAATTCAGAAAAAGATTGGCTGGCCATGAAAACCAATAGCTAC
>QIIH01000060.1 GCA_003229235.1 Flavobacteriales bacterium
TTATTCCCACTCGGTGCTCTAATACCTTATAATCACAAGAAATAAGCCCGTCTAAGGCTCTTATTAACTTCTCCTTGCCTTGTGTTGTAGGAGTAAGTGATTTGTCTTCCCAATCGTAAGTAGCGCCTACGATATATCTATTACTCCCAACCGGGATAATAAAAACATTAGCTTTTAGTACAAAGCCTAGCTGTAAATCTGGAGCTTCTATTAAAAGCATTTCGCCTTTATTACCTTTTAAAGCAGCATTGGCAAACCAAGGATTAAAATGCATCCCGAAACCTTCACAAAAAACAACCCTTTTTGCTGCAATTTCTTTGTATTGCACCTTGTGCTCATCTAATTGCCCGTAGTCAAATGCCTCGGTAACAAACATGTCTTTATTCTGCAAGTAATCTTTATAGCTACTTAACAATATCCTCGTATCTATTTTACCAGTATTCTTTACACGACCAAAACCAAAGGGTGCCTTAAGGGCAGCATTATCGTTTTTAATCAAACGATCGTCTATATGTGCCTGCAAATTGGGTTTGTCTGAGGCGACCTGCCAGTTATTCTGATCTTCGATACTGCTGAACCTCTTCATCACAGACAGTGGCTCATTAAAAGACACGCCTAATTTTTGTTCAAGCTCATTATAAATAGGCAATGCAAGCTCGAGTTGGGCTTCGGCATTCCAAGAAAGGGTAAATCGTTTAAGGATAACAGGATTGTAAAGCCCTCCTGAAACTTTTGAAGAATAATTTTTGTCGTCATCAATCACAATAAAACTATGGCCTTTGCGCTCTAATAATTCGCAAAAAGCAACTGCGGCAAGACCAAATCCAACAATAATATAATCGACTGACTTCATATGCTAATTAGGTTGCGAATTGCTTCAAAAAAAAAACGCCTTTCATACGAAAGGCGTTTTCTGTTATTATCTTGGGAAGATTAATAATTCCACATATCAATTTCGAGATTTCTGATGCGCTCTTTGATTCTGTCAGATTCTAAAAGCTGCATAAGTGCATTATCATTTATATAATCTTTTACCTGACGGTCTCCCTGAACATTATCTTCTCGATATATAACTGCTTGAAAACGTCTCGAATTCAAAATATGATCAAAAGATATTGGCTGCGAAGTATTTAAGCGATTAAACGCCTTGTTTTCGTGTAGCACTTTGCGCGCACTCGGAAACCATACCCAGAACAATTCAACCTGATCGGCTTCTTGATTTGGAAAGGCCAAAGAACGTGCTTCAGAGGCTACAGGAGCCAAACCTAGCAAACGATACTTTAGTTCGCCTTGACGTTTGTCTAAATACCAGTATCCACGTATATGCCACTCTTGCACATCGGCAGCAGAAAGATCAAATCTACGAATGAACTCTTTATCTACTCTGCCCTCGGCATTAAACTGACGAATACCTGCATCGGTAGTATCAGAATAACGTAAAGAAGCACTGATGTCCTTTAACGTACGCTTTTCGGTAAAATAAGAATCAGCATATACATCTGTAATATCTTCATTTCTGATGGCTCGCACCAAAACATCGTACAAAGAACGTCTGTCTGAACCAATATTATTGGTATCTACAGGATAGTACAAAGGAAAATTAACTCGTTCGTCTAAGTCAATAATTTCCCAGGTGGTTTTAGACCATAACACATCTCGCTCATCAACATAACCATATGGTAATGGCTCGTCGTTATCGTAAGCGATTTGAGCTTCGGTCTTTTTACCGATGTCCTCTGGAGTCTTGGCATTCAATATATTTCGCTGTGCAAAGGTGGCCACGGAGACCATCAAGGC
>QIIH01000359.1 GCA_003229235.1 Flavobacteriales bacterium
ACAAGAAAACCCCTGCAAAAAAACGGAGGTTTAACTGGCGGTTATTTATAAAAAGCTTCCGATATTCTAGCGTAGTGGATATTTTAGAAAATTTTGATGAAATTTCATAACTCACCGAACCCTTATAAAAATCGATTAGGTTATTGTCTTGATATGTATATTGCATGTTAAAAACACTATAATTTGGTGTTTCTAAAGGCACTAAGGGGTCTTCTTCTCTATCAACATTAACGTTTCTCAAACTAATAAACTGCCTCTTGTTTTTACGTAAATCTGTATTATCCCTAAAGGCAAAGGTCATAAACGGGGTATATCTGTCATATTGTAGGCCGTCGTTATACGATTTGGTACTTCCAGAGAACCCGTAGCGAACGGCGTATAAATTGTTATTTTCTATGTTTTGTGTATACACCACAGATGCGCTCCCTAAAAGTTTTTTAGACCTAAACCCAAACTTAGGCTCTATCTTATATGACCAGGGTTTAGGAAGCACGGTTTTATTGTACAACTTAGGGCCAATGGCAATGCCATCGTATAGGTTATAATCAAATACAGGCATAAAGAACAATTGATTGTAATCGGGGTCTTCGATATCTAAAAACAATCTGAATTGTATGGGTCTATTAAGGAGACCATCTACTTTTTGAATATTGTTTCTGTTATTAATTTCGGGGATTATTTTTTCGTGGTTTAAAGCGAGCCTAGTGATATCTTTAGCGGGTACAGTTACAGTTGTAATACTATCTACTTTGGTCACCCAAGTTTTAAAAATTACCTCGTCTTTGTTTAGCCCATAAAGAGAAACCGGCATGGTATTATCTCGCTTGTTCTTTAAGGTTACTTGTAGCGAATCGCCTATTCTTTTTACCTTTCTAATTGTAAAGTCAATCTTTTTTTGAGTTCCTACATATTGCTCAAAAAACCAATCTACTGGTAAATCGGTTTTACTTTTTATCACGTTCTCAAAGTCTTCCGAACTGCTTTCCTTCAGCATTTTAGTCGTGTAGAATTCTTTGATACTTTCATTTACTGCATCGTTCTGTAAGTAGTCGTCTAAATAACGAAGGCCAATTCCTCCCTTATAGCTAGCCGCAATATTTTTATTAAACTTTAGTAAGGAGTCTCTAGACGTACTCATGGCTTGATCCAGGTTATTGCGCGCCATATTCATATAAAGCAACGGATAACTATCATTAACCTCTAAGGTAGATGCGTGAGACCATTTAATAATCCAAAGATTACTCAGGCTCCCTAAAATCTTCATATTGGGATAGTAGGTGTCTGTGTACTTCATCATTAAATATACCTGAATCGCTCCGTATAACCAATGATCTCTTCTCGGGTCAAGGCGCAGCGAGGTACGCAGGTATTTGGCCGTTATAGTTTTAAGTTGCTCCATCTCGTTCTTAAAACCGTCAGGAAAAGGGCGTAAAAATCCAGGCAACTGGCTTAAACCATACACTGGGCTTTGCTTATAATCTTGTTCTGAGATCACCATTTTGTCAAAAGGATATTCACCTAAATGTTCTTTTAAAAAGTGGACTACTCGATCTATATCTAAAGCTTTTAAGGGGCCGATAATATTATTATCATTAAGATTTGTAATAACTTCGAATGCGTCTGTTTGTATCGATTCAAAATCGTAACGCTTCGTAACATAAATCGTTGCTTGATTTCGGTTTTCTCCGGTAAGTGTGAGATTAGTTAAGCTCGCTGTATTTTGCTCAGAAACTACAGTGAGGTCTGTCACCACATTATAATTAGGGGGTACTTTAAGATTAATATCAA
>QIIH01000074.1 GCA_003229235.1 Flavobacteriales bacterium
GGATTGTTTTAGAGAGTTGCCGCTGTTGTTTTTCTAATACTTGTTTCAAGGCTTCCCACTCATGGTCTTCTTTGGCCAAAAGCAGGATTAAGTTTTTAAAGTGTGGCTCACTAATTAATAGAGCAGCCACTTTATTAAGCGCTATGGTAACGTCCCAACTTTTATCGTCCTCGGTTTTACTAAGGGCAAAATCTACTAAGGTTTTGGTTATCTCATCGTCTACACCGGCTTTACTTACAAAACGATCTACAGCCTGAGCGAGTAAAAGTTTTACATCTAAAGTTACCTCAAAGTTGGTATTAAGGCCAAGATCTTTAGCAAAAGTGCGAATCAATCTGTGGTTAAACGAATCGATGGTTTCTACACTAAAGGCAGCGTAGTTATGCAATAGATTAATAAGAATTGCCTGAGCTTTGCTCTTTAAGTTCTCTTTTGAATAATTTAGTGTTGCCTCTAGCTCGAATAAAATTGGAATCGGGCTGTCTTGAGAATCGTAATTTGCAATGCTAATTAGCGATTCGATAATACGAGACTTCATTTCTGCTACCGCCTTGTTGGTGAAAGTAATCGCCAGTATATGCTTAAAGTCGTCGTTATTAGGCGCAGTAAAGATTTTGACTAAATATTCTTTAACAAGTGTAAAGGTTTTTCCGCTGCCAGCGGAAGCCGTATAAATTAAAAAAGAAGACGATTTATTCAAGTAATTTGGCTTTGCTGAAAGATAAAAAAAGCCGTCCTAGAAAGACAACTTTTTTAAAATATTTTTGAAGCCGGGTTTAAATGGGTACTAATCAAAAAATTATAAAACTTATTTATAGCGGTATTAATATCAAGTACAGGAATCATTTCGGTTTCGATTGAGTTATTTGTAAATTTGAACTTTAAGCTATTAATTAAAACCTAAAAATATGTCATTCCAATTACCTTCATTGCCTTATGCACACGATGCATTAGAGCCACATATAGACGCAAGAACCATGGAGATTCATCACGGAAAGCACCATGCGGGATATACAAGTAAGCTAAATGCCGCGATAGACGGAACCGATTTGGCAGATAAATCGATAGAAGATATTTTATCAAATTTAGACATGAACAATGGCGGAGTGCGCAACAATGGCGGCGGGTTTTACAATCACGCCTTGTTTTGGTCGGTAATGTCACCCAATGGAGGAGGAGCTCCTTCTGGTGCTTTGGCAGATGCTATTAACGATGCCTTTGGTAGTTTTGAAGATTTTAAAGAGAAGTTTTCTGGCGCAGCAGGTACACGTTTCGGGTCTGGTTGGGCTTGGCTATGTGTTCGTCCTGGCGGGAAAGTAGACGTTTGTTCTACTCCTAATCAAGACAACCCATTAATGCCAGGTGTTGGCTGTGGTGGCTACCCGATTATGGGAATAGATGTATGGGAACACGCCTATTACTTAAATTATCAAAACAGACGCCCTGATTATGTTGCTGCATTTTTTAATGTGATTAACTGGGATGAGGTTTCTAAAAACTACGAGGCGAATAAATAAGAGACCTTTGTAAAATGTAAAAAGCCGCTTCTTTTAGAAAGCGGCTTTTTTATGCCTAAAATTGTAATTAATTGGAAATACCGCTAATGATTTAGCCGCAACAAGAACCGTTCAATTTGTCTTCTGTGTCTTAAAATATGCACAATCGCATGCTCAAATAGTTGGTCTACATCGTAGCGCTGCCCCCAGCGTACTAACATCTTTTTTTCTGGTTCATTTTCTTCGAGCACTATGTTTGGGTAATCCGCAAACAACTG
>QIIH01000003.1 GCA_003229235.1 Flavobacteriales bacterium
ATGGGCACATCTAACGCTATGTTAGAATCAAAATTTGTTAATAAAAACTTTGGCGTGTTTAGCTATATTCAAGAAGCACAAACTTGGGGACTAGCAATTTTAGAACCCTATTTAACGAAATCAAAATAGTCTAGCAAATAACGATCGTTTAGTTCGCTTGGCGTTTTTATTTCTAGCAGTTTAGGAGCGCTGTCATTATTGTAAAACCCAGACAATTGTTCGCTCAAAGTATCTAAACTAGCGGCATGCAAATAGTCAAAACCATACATATCACAATAAGATTTTGCGTTTAAGCTATGCTTAGTTTCGAAGTAGGTAGAAAAATTATCAGAGTTTTTATCGCCTGGTAAAATTCTAAATATTCCTCCGCCTGCGTTGTTCACCAAGATTATTCTGAAGTTGGACGGAATGTAATTATTCCAAAGTGCATTGCTATCGTAAAAAAAGCTCAGATCACCCGTTAATAATAGTGTTGGTTTACCAGAACCTACAGCAGCCCCTATAGCCGTTGAGGTAGATCCGTCAATGCCACTGGTACCGCGATTACAAAATACTTGCAACCCTGCATTTAATTCGAACAACTGCGTATATCTAATAGCAGCGCTGTTACTTACTTGCATCATGTGATTTTGTGGTACCGATTCTAAAATAGCTTCGTACGCTTTAAAATCGCAAAAAGGCAGCTTTTGTAGGTATTTTTTATGAGCAGTTCTTCTATAGTCTCTTAGCTTGAGCCATCTAGTTTGATATCCTTCAGAACTGTCTGTACTAGCATCTGGCAACTGCTCAAGCCAGCTATTAGTTGAACTTTTAAAATGTCTTTCTAAACAGAAAAAAATGTCATAAGCACTATTGGGGCCAACATGCCAATGTGCATATGGATTATAGGTTCGTAAAAAAGCCTTAACTTTTTTAGAAACTATCATTCCTCCGAAAGTCAAAAGAATGTCAGGGCGTAGTTCTTCAAATTCTTCTTGACTTAAAGGTGCGATTAGTTGATCTATTGCATTAACTACAGAAGAATGATAAAGATTAGACGTAGTCTCTGTCATTACCAGTACGCGTGGATCTTCAATAAGTCTTTTAAGTAATGTTTGGTCTATCGCCTCTGGTGGAATTTCGCCAACAAGTACTAAAATCTGCTTAGCGCTTTGCCAATGTTTTAATTCTGCTTGAGTGATTTTATCTAATGAGATACTATTCTCTGGCGGAATTAATTCAAGTACTATTGGCGTCTGGGTAATTGTTTCATACAAGGGCTCAGAAAACGGGAGATTTATATGAACTGGTCCACTTTGCTCTATTGCTGCATTAAGTGCTTTATTTATCTGCTTTAAATTTTCGGAATCGAATCGTTTGCCCTCCTTACAGTTTGCTTCATATAATATATGTTTTCCATAAACTCCTTCTTGCTGAATAGTTTGGCCATCCCCTATTTCGAGCAAATGTTCTGGACGATCTGCAGATAATACTACAACGGGATAGTCGCTATAGTAAGCTTCTGCAATAGCGGGAAAATAATTTAGCATTGCAGAACCAGACGTACACACTAAAGCCACCAGTTGCTTAATTTGTTGAGACACTCCTAATGCAAAAAAGGCAGCGCAACGTTCGTCTACAATACTGTAGCATTCAAAATATGGATCATTGGTAAAGCCAATTATTAATGGTGCGTTCCTTGAACCTGGTGATATTACAATATGCTTTACCCCTTTTGCTTTGCATACAGCTACAAGCTGTCTGGATAACAATTTAGTTGATTCT
>QIIH01000393.1 GCA_003229235.1 Flavobacteriales bacterium
GAGGCCATAGCATGGCATTTGTTTGAAGCTTTAGACCTAACAGAAGAACAAACAAAACGAATCGTTTTTCATGAAATTACAAAGGGTGCCATTTTAAAGGCGATCGAAAACCCTCGTAAGATTAATTATAATCTTGTAAACGCACAACAAGCCCGTCGTGTATTAGATAGGTTGGTTGGTTACGAAATATCACCCGTATTGTGGCGCAAAGTAAAAGGTGGGCTATCTGCTGGTAGAGTTCAATCTGTATCGGTGCGATTAATTGTAGAGCGCGAACGTGAGATTCAGGCCTTTGGGTCTGTCGCTTCGTTTAGAATCGATGCCGAGTTTAGTACTACAGACGGTAAAAAGTTTAAGGCAAAATTGCCTAAGAACTTCGAAACTCAAGAAGCCGCACATGCTTTTGTTCAAAAGAATATTGGCGCCAATTATAGTATCGCAGATTTAACCAAAAAACCTGCAAAAAAGACGCCAGCTGCTCCATTTACAACTTCAACATTGCAACAGGAGGCTTCGCGAAAATTGTATTTTTCTGTTGGTAAAACCATGACTTTAGCACAGCGATTGTACGAGGCGGGGCTTATTACTTATATGAGAACAGATAGTGTAAACTTGTCTCAAGATGCTAAAAAGGCTGCGAAAGAAGAAATCACTTCTTCTTTTGGGCAGGAATATGCTCAAGAAAGAAATTTTAAAGGAAAGGCTAAAGGCGCTCAAGAAGCTCACGAAGCGATTCGCCCAACCGAGATGTCTATACACGAGGTTAATATAGATAGAGACCAAGCGCGTTTGTATCAGCTTATTTGGCAACGTACGATTGCTTCACAAATGAGTGATGCTCAATTAGAGCGTACTCAGGTTAAGATCGAAACCAATTCGCATAGCGAACTTTTTGCAGCACAGGGTGAGATGATTAAGTTTGATGGTTTCTTAAAGGTATATTTAGAAGGCTCTGATAACGAAGACGAAGAACAAGAAGGAATGTTGCCTGCTTTAACCAAGGGAGATTCTTTAAGCAACAATTATATAACAGCCACCCAGCGATTTACTCGTCCTCCGTATCGCTATACAGAGGCTTCTTTGGTTAAAAAGCTCGAAGAACTTGGTATTGGACGTCCGTCTACTTATGCCCCAACGATTTCTACTATTCAGAACAGAAATTATGTAGAAAAAGGAAGTGTTGATGGGCATGAGCGTTCTTATACACAATTGGTTTTGAAAGAAGGTGCTATTAAAGAAAACGACTTAAAAGAAACGGTGGGTTCTGATAAAGGTAAATTGGTGCCTACAGATATTGGAATGATCGTTAACGACTTTTTAGTCGATCATTTTAACAACATTGTAGATTATAATTTTACAGCCAAAGTTGAGCAAGATTTTGATTCGATTGCAGAAGGCAACGAAAAGTGGACTACCATGATGAAAGACTTTTATGAAAAGTTCCATCCGCAGGTAGAAGACGTCGCCGCAAATGCTGAACGAGAAAGCGGAGAACGCATTTTAGGAACGCATCCAGATACTGGCATAACAATTTTAGTGAGGCTAGGGCGCTTTGGTGCTATCGCACAAATTGGTGCACCAGACGACGAAGAGAAAACATTTGCAAGTCTGCGACCCGATCAACAACTTACGACCATCACACTAGAAGAAGTTTTAGATTTATTTAAGCTGCCTAAAGATTTAGGCGAAGTAGATGGCGAAGCAGTGTCTGTAAATAATGGGCGTTTTGGACCCTATGTAAAACACGGTAAGAAGTTTATCTC
>QIIH01000116.1 GCA_003229235.1 Flavobacteriales bacterium
CCTCTTTAAATAATTCAGATTCTAAGTATTTGAGATTTACGTCGTCTGCCTTAAATGCAAATTTGCCAGCACCAAGTCGCTGAACTTTTACGCCGAGATTCCCTAAAATGGTAATGAGTTTATCTACATCCCGAATGTTTGGAATGTTCTCTATAATTACTTCTTCTGGGGTCAATAAAACAGCACATAAGATTTGTAATGCTTCGTTCTTTGCCCCTTGAGGTTGAATAGAACCCTTTAGTCTGTGCCCTCCTTCTATTTTAAATGTTCCCATGAAGCTAGTGCCCTAATTAATTTCGTTTGCGGTTGCGATTGTGATTCTGGCCTTTATTATTGCTTTTTCCAGATGGTTTTTTGTTTGTAAAACGCTTTTTATTTTTAAGAAGTTCTGTAGCCTCAGAGAGCACTTCTTCTGAGTTTCTTAAATCAAATTTTCCATCAGACAGCTCGAAGAGATGTCCAAAAATCACGACATCTTCTACAGTGTCTTTGTTCCAATTTAAAAAACTCTTTTTCATGTGATTTGCAATGTTAATCACTAAAGCATTTTTAAGCTCTCCTTCTTCCCAACCTATAGCTACATCTATCATGCGCTTAATGTTGTTCCCGTAAAAACGATATTTAGGGAAATTCTGAGGGTATTCTAGAGGTTGTGGACGTTCTTTAAGTTCTTCTTCTGAAGGAATTGGATAAGGAGATTCTACATCTAGTTTAAAATCTGCAATAATAAAAAGCTGATCCCAAAGCTTGTGTTGAAAATCGGGCACATCGCGGAGGTGTGGGTTTAAATTTCCCATTACAGAAATAATGCTTTTTGCACATTTATTGCGCTCTTCTCTATCTTCTGTGGCTATACATTGGTTTACCATTTTTTGGATGTGTCGTCCATATTCAGGTATAATTAAATGTACGCGTTCTGTATTGTATTCTAATTGATCAATCACGTGGTATGTTATATAAGGAAACTAAGTGTAGAAGTCTTGTTAGGCGCAAAATACTAAATTTATAACGAAATAACCCCTTCGATATTTGAAACTTCTAAATATTTGTCGATCACAGCTTGAGGTGATTCCATAATAGTTTTTACAGAAATACTGGTATAAGTACCCTTTGAAGATTTCCGCGAATTTATCTGAGCATCTAAATCTCCGAAAATTGCCGAGAATGCCGAGACTTTAGTAGGATCTGTTGGTACAATAAACTTGAACAAATACACAGAAGGCCAGCTAGTAAAATCTTCTAATTGCAGCTTTAAACGTGCATAGAATTCCTCGATTTTTTGCGGGTTATTCATAATAGATTTATAAATTGAATTTGAAAACACAAAGGTATCACTAAAGAATCAATTTTAATTACGAACTTTGCACAAAGCATTACCTCTTGAATACACAACGAATTGTTATTACTGGAGCTCCCGGAACTGGGAAAACTTCGGTTGTTGAGGCATTGACCACTTGTGGCTACCTCTGTTTTCCCGAGGTAATTAGAGAGTTTACACAAGAAGAGGTTTCTACAAAAAACCCAGAGCAACTAACGTCAAATCCTATAGTGTTTGCAGACGATTCGATGGATTTTAATTCTAAACTAATCGCTGGCAGAACGCGACAACATCAAAGTGCCGATTTTAGCGAGTACTCGGTAAATTTTTACGATCGTGGGCTAGTAGATGTGCTGGCATATATGGACTTTTTTGATCAATCCTATCCAAAGGACTTTATTGAGATCTGCCAAACCTTGAGATACGAGGCCGTATTT
>QIIH01000022.1 GCA_003229235.1 Flavobacteriales bacterium
CGAAACATGGTTAGAGCCGTTGTTGGCACCTTGCTAAATGTTGGTTTAGGTAAAACAAGTTTAGAAGAATTTAAAGCGATTATGGTGAGTAAAGATCGTTCGAAAGCCGGAGCTTCTGCATCTGCGGCGGGATTATTTTTAGAAGAAATTAGCTATTCAGAAGAGATTAAAAACTATGAGTAAAGAATCTGGAAAGGCTTTCGATTTTAAACTATTTGGTAGGCTTTTGAGCTATGCCAACGCATATCGTGGTATATTTTATTTCGTAGGGGTTGCTGTTTTACTCATGAGTGCACTTGCGGTAGCACGCCCTGTAATACTGCAAAAAGCTATAGACGAATCTATCCTACCTAAAGATTCTCAAGGTCTGCTTATGTATGTCCTGATTATGGCCGGGGTTTTATTCTTAGAGGTAATTTTTCAGTTTGCTTTTATCTTTTACGCCAACTGGCTAGGCCAAAGTGTTATTCGTGACATTAGAGTAAAACTCTTTAAACATATGTTGAGTTTTAAAATGAGCTATTACGACAAAAGTGCCGTCGGGAGATTAACCACTAGAGCAGTAAACGACATAGAGACCATTTCGAGTATTTTTAGTCAGGGGCTTTTTATGATTATCTCAGATCTGCTTAAGATGCTCGTGATCATGGGGGTAATGCTCTATTTAAGCTGGGAACTTTCGCTTATCGTTTTTGCGATTTTACCGCTTATATTATATGCGACCAGAGTGTTTCAGCGGGCAATGAAAACAGCTTTCGAAGAAGTTCGTACCCAAGTGGCAAATCTCAATAGTTTTGTGCAAGAGCGCATTACGGGTATGAAGATTGTTCAGCTTTTTGCAAGAGAAGACGAAGAGCAAAAGGCATTTAATGCTATTAACGACAAGCACAAAAAAGCTTGGATAAAAACGGTTTGGTACAACTCTATATTTTTCCCCATAGCCGAATTGGCTTCCTCTGTTGCCATTGGCTTGATAGCTTGGTACGGAGCTCGTGATGTTGTTGGTGGTGGGCTTATTACTTTGGGGATAATTACCGCCTTTATACAGTATGCGCAAATGTTGTTTAGGCCGCTTCGCCAAATAGCTGATAAATTTAATTCCCTGCAAATGGGAATGGTTGCCGCCAATCGTGTGTTCGAAATTTTAGACACGACCGAGCATATAGACGATAACGGTACCACAGTAATGGAGCAACCAAAGGGTAAGATTGAGTTTAATGATGTAGTTTTTGGCTACAACAAAGACCAAACCGTTATAAAGGGTATAAGTTTTACGGTAGCCCCAGGACAAACCGTGGCGATAGTTGGCTCGACGGGAGCAGGAAAATCGACCATTATTAATTTATTGTCGCGTTTTTATGAGATAAATAGCGGTGTGATTACAATAGATAGCACTCCTATCGATCAATTTACTTTGGCATCCTTACGTGCTAATATTGCTGTTGTATTGCAAGATGTATTTTTGTTTGCAGATAGCATTTATGCCAATATCACCTTGAGTGATGCGTCTATTTCGCTGGAAGAAGTAATGCAGGCCGCTAAAGAAATTGGTGTTCACGATTTTATTATGAGCTTGCCAGGAGGGTACGATTTTAATGTAAAAGAGCGTGGTGCAATGCTGTCTTCGGGCCAGCGCCAGTTATTGGCATTTTTGAGAGCTTATGTGAGCAAACCGGAGATTCTAATTCTGGACGAAGCTACCTCGTCTGTAGATACCTATTCAGAAGAAATGATTCAGACGGCTACAG
>QIIH01000426.1 GCA_003229235.1 Flavobacteriales bacterium
GTGGAGGTACCAAATCGTATGACGATTTACCTTCAAGTACATCAGAAATAACAGGTGAGGTACAATACAGCTCTAGTGAAAACAGTGTAAACAACACTGTTTTTCCTGACAATTATTATAACAAAATTGAAACGCCAGCCTACGCACACACATATTTGCTGACTTCGGTACTTTCTAATGACTACGAAGATATCTCTCAAGATGGTCCAACAGACGACGATCTTGGCGCATATACTCTATTTACCTATCAAATGCCAGAATCCAATTATCAATGGCGTGTTCCTTTTAACAATAATACAGGCTCATTTAATCAAGGATTAAATTCTAGCGAGCAAGATCAAAAGGCATCATATGTTTATGGCAGCAAAGAGCTTAAATATTTGGAAACTATCGAAACGAAAACACATATCGCTTTTTTTGATCTTGAAAATCGTCAAGATGCTAAGGGAGTAGCAGGCCAAAACGGTGGTCCTGGTGATGGCTCTAGCATGGTGCTAACAAAAATAAGATTGTACTCCAAAAATGATAGCCCTCTTACTTCCCCAACACCAACACCTATTAAAACAGTTCATTTTAATTATGATTATTCACTTTGCTATGGAGTAGACAACAACGATGGGGGTGTTCCAAATACCGAGGCTCAAAATACCAACGAAGGTGGCAAATTAACCCTGCGTTCGGTCTATTTTACGTATCGCAACTCAAATATGGGGAAGTTTACTCCCTATTCGTTTAACTACGAAACCTTTAACCCAGATTATCGCGTAAAAGGTTATGATATTTGGGGAAACTTTAAACCAAACGATGCCAGCAATTACAGTGCATCTGCTAGCTTGTCTGCAATGGAGTTTCCGTATGTCGAACAAGGCGATCCAGACACACAGGATGATTACGCCAGTGCTTGGAGCCTCTCTTCTATTGATTTGCCTTCTGGTGGCCGTATGGAAGTTGCCTACGAAAGCGACGATTATACCCACGTTCAAGATCGAGCCGCCATGCAAATGTTTAAAATAATAGGAGCTACAATTCCTGGTTTGGCGCCTGGTGACATAGATGATATAGGAACAGACTTAAGTGATAATTTGTATTTACCTGGGACTCCATTTTTGGGCAATCTAGATGCAAAATACTTAGTTGTAGAACTGCCAGAATCTGTCACAGACGAAAATGAATTTATTACTACTTACCTCAACGGTAGCATAGACGACCCCATTTACTTTAGAACCTTGCTTAACATGAGTAAAGACGCATATTTAGGGGCTCCAGGAGGTACAAATCAATACGATTATGTAACGGGTTATTTTAATATCGACCCCGAAACTTCTATAGAGTTATTCGTCGATGGCCTAATTAATTATGCAGCCATCCCAATGTTATTTACTGATATCGAAGGCAAAGATGATACAGCACGTGATGTAAACCCAATATCAAAAGCTGGCTGGTATTTTGCCCGAACAAATTTACGGCAAACGGCATTTGGCCTTCCCAATTATTCTGGAGAAGACCAAAGCATCGAAGAAATAGTCGATCAACTAAAAGCAGATATTAGCTCAATTTCCGAATTACTGCGGGGACAAAACACCACGCTCAGAAACCACAAGTCTATTGCCAGAAAAATGGTGCCAGAAAAATCTTGGATTCGATTAGGGTCTCCACAGAACAAACTAGGCGGAGGGTTACGGGTTAATTCTGTCCTTTTGCTTGACCAATGGAAGGATATGCTCGA
>QIIH01000379.1 GCA_003229235.1 Flavobacteriales bacterium
AAGACAAACAGCCTACCTTTTATGAGCATCTTCATCAACATCCAGAAATTCAGCTTAGCTATATAATAAAGGGAGAAGGAACACTATTCTCAGGGCAAAGCGTTTGGCGATTTTCTAAAAATCAGCTTATCGTTATTGGCGGTGATGTACCACATGTTTTTAAAAGTGACACAACAATCGTTGGAGTTCATAGAATCTCTATTTTTATTGATACTAATTGGCTTACAACTAATGTTTTTCAAGTTGACGAATTTAAAGAGCTTAATACCTTTCTAACCGCATGTAAAGACGGGTTTGTTTACCAAGACAAAAACCGGCAGGTATTTACTCAGATAAGAAAAGCGCTAGATCATATAGGGATTTCACGTCTAAAAATCTGTTTGAGTTTGTTTAAATTTCTGGGGGATTCGCCGGTAATTCCATTTAATAATATGGCGAATATTGCACCCTATAAAAGCAAGGATAGCAAGCGTATGAGCGCCGTTATCGATTTTGCATTGGCACATTATACAGAGCAAATTACCTTAAAAGATGCTGCACAAAAAGCGGCATTAACTGTTCCCGCATTTTGCAAATACTTTAAAAAATTGACGAGCAAAACCTTTACACAGTTCTTGAATGAAGTAAGAATCGAATCTGCCGCTAGATTATTGCTTACTCAACATGACAAAAGCATTTCGCATATAGCCGAAGATGTTGGCTATACTAACATTTCGCACTTTAATAGACAATTTAAAAAGATAAAAAAAACGACTCCTAGAAGTTTTCGAAATCTGTAAAACTAGCTATTCTCGAGATCTGTTCGGGCTTTTTTGGTGAGTTTTTTAACTACTAGTTCATACGAATGATCGATAAGCTCTTTGGTGAGATCTCGAGGTACAGACTCAATCAAAATAGAATTCCAATGGAGTTTATTCATATGAAAAGCACCATAAATACGGCCGTCGTATTCCTCTCTCAAAGCAACAGAACGTTCTGGGTCACATTTTAAACTAACCGCTGCGGGTTGATGCTCAAGACCTGTAATGGCAAACATTTTGCCCATTACTTTAAAAACTAACGCCTGCTCGTCGAAAGGAAAAGACTCACCACTACCTTTTTTTGCTAAACAATATTCCCTGAACTCCTCGATATTCATTTATTGAACTTTATAAGCTAAGGCGGTAACGCCATTTATATACACTATTAAAAAACGAGCGCCAATTTCTGATGGAATCGTAAAAATAAGTTTTTCGTCATTTAAAAAACTTTCGACTGTTTGTATCTGTTTTCCATTTAAACTAAAACTAACCACTGCCTGCTGAGCGTAAGGAATAGAGAATTCCCACAAACTAAAGGCCACATCACTTTGTAATGTACCAGCCCTAGGTCTGATTCCTTTGGCATCTAATATATTTGCATCTACGATAATTGGTGCATTCAAAAACACATCCTTTTCTGGTACATTCTCGAGCAAGGCATCCTCCATAACTACTGGATAATGCGTTCTTAAAAATACTTTGGGCGGCGTTTTATAAAAAGCATAAGATGGATCCTTTTTAAAGCTATCATTGTATTTACCTGCGCCCCAGGTAGGGTCAAAAAGGTAAGGTGTTTTGTCTATATAAACGATGTTCCACATGTGGGTTGCCTTAAAAGGGCGGTCTATATCTGCCAAAGATGCTTTAGAATCACCACGTACTAAATACGATTGTATGCCTTGTAATTCGCAAA
>QIIH01000136.1 GCA_003229235.1 Flavobacteriales bacterium
TTATATTTACGTCCAAAGACTTCAATTTTAGAAAAGGCCGGCGGGTTGCATAAATTTATGAATTGGGACAGACCCATTCTTACCGATAGTGTCGGTTATCAAGTTTATTCGCTATCTGCCAATCGTAAGATAAAAGAAGAGGGTGTGAAATTTAAATCGCATATCGATGGTAGTTTTCACATGTTTACCCCAGAAAGTGTGATGCATATTCAGCGCTCTATTGGGGCAGATATTATTATGGCTTTCGACGAATGTGCTCCGTATCCATGCGACTATAATTATGCCAAGCGATCTATGCATATGACGCATCGTTGGCTTGACAGATGCATGAAAGAGACACCTTGTAAGTACGGTTTTTCTCAGGCATTTTTCCCTATTGTTCAAGGAAGCACCTATAAGGGTCTCAGAAAGCAATCTGCCGAATACATTGCCAGTGTCGATGCTCCGGGGAATGCTATTGGTGGTTTGTCTGTGGGTGAGCCAGCTCCAGAAATGTATGAGATGACAGCGATAGTAACAGAATTGCTACCCAAAGATAAGCCACGTTATTTGATGGGTGTAGGGACACCAATTAATATTTTAGAGAATATCGCATTAGGAATTGATATGTTCGATTGTGTAATGCCAACGCGAAATGCGCGTAACGGAATGTTATTTACAGCACATGGCACTATCAATATTAAGAACAAAAAATGGGAAGACGATTTTTCTGAAATTGATTCAATGGCAATTACCTGGGTAGATACAGAATACAGTAAGGCTTATTTAAAGCATCTTTTTTCTGTTAACGAGCTGTTAGGTAAACAGATAGCTACAATTCACAATTTAGGATTTTATTTGTGGTTGGTGCGAGAAGCCAGAAAACATATCTTAGCAGGAACCTTTACTAGCTGGAAAAATACAATGGTAACTCAAATGGACAAACGCTTATAAAATATGCTTTCGATACTTGATCGTTATATACTGCGGCAGTACCTAGGTACCTTTGTGTTGCTTTTGCTTCTTTTTATACCCATTGGTATCACTATCAATTTAGCCGAAAAAATAGACAAAATTTTGGCTAATGAAGTTCCCTTTTTGGAAGTTGCCTTGTACTATTTACAATTTACCATCTACTTTGCCAATTTGCTATTTCCACTATTTTTATTTTTGTCGGTTATTTGGTTTACCTCGAAACTTGCTAATAAAACAGAAGTTATTGCTTTTTTGAGTAGCGGAGTTTCGTTTTATAGATTTTTAAGACCCTATATGATAGGAGCAACTATTGTATGTATTGGGGCTCTAATCATGGGAATGTATCTTGCACCATGGGCCAGCAAGGGGTTTAATGAGTTTACCTATGAATATTTAAAAAGAGGAAAGAAAGACCGAGACGAGACCAACGTATATCGTCAAATAAACGAGAATGATATCATATTTGTAAGTTATTTTAACGTTGATAATTTAAACGGTCGCAACTTTACTCTCGAGCATTTTGAAGACAATAAAATGGTTTATAAAATTGCTGCTTCTCGAATATCTTTTAATAAGCAAGACAGTACTTATACATTAAGCAATTACACCAAAAGGATTATTGGCGAGCGAGAGGACCAGTTAATCATTAAGAAAAAATTAGACACGGTATTTTCGTTTGAACTTGAAGATTTGACTCCGGTAGAATATATAGCAGAAACACTAAATTACAACGAATTAAATCGATTTATTAGCAAAGAGAAAGAGCGAGGGTCTAACTATATCAATCGTTATGAGATTGTTCGTTACAAAAGGTGGAGTCTCCCAATTTCGGCATATATACTTACTATAATTGCCGTAGCGGTTTCTTCGATTAAACGCCGCGGTGGAATGGGCGTAAACCTTGCTTTTGGCATTGGTTTAGGAATGGTTTTTATCTTCTTTGATAAAATATTTGGCACAATGGCCGAGCAAAGCGACTTTTCTCCA
>QIIH01000449.1 GCA_003229235.1 Flavobacteriales bacterium
ACGTATGTGAATCAACAGTGTTTGAGCTTGTCTATAATAGGTATAAAGAAGATTTGCACAACTTTATATATTATAAGTATGGCTCCCAGTGCGACCCAAATGATAAAATGCAGGAAGCATTTATAAAACTATGGGAGAATTGCGCAAAAGTAACGCCCGATAAAGCCAAATCGTTTCTTTTTACCGTTGCAAACAATATGGCACTAAATGATATTAAGCATCAAAAAGTGGTGCTTAAACATCGTATGGAACAGCCTAAAAACTATTCTAATGAGTCGCCAGAATTTTTACTTGAAAAACAAGAGTACTTTATTGCCTACCAAAAGGTTTTGGAATCGCTGAGTGAAGAACAGCGTGTGGCTTTTACTTTGAGTAAAATAGAAGGTAAAAAACAGCAAGAGATTGCAGAATTATTAGGTGTAACTAAAAAGGTGGTAGAGTATCGTATTTATTCAGCTTTTGCCGTATTAAAGAAGGAATTAGAAAATTTTAAAATAAAATAATCAGGATTTTTTAACCTACAGTTGTTTTAATAGTAGGACAGAACTAGTATGGAGCAAGATTTACTTTTACAAAAATACCTTAACGGGAGTTTAACTCCAGAAGAAACGGCCGCTTTTAAAGTCCGCCCAGATTATGTGTTTAACAAAATGTTGTTAGACGATGCTCAGGTATTTAAGGCATCTAGTTTTTCTGAAGCAACCGATTTTGAGTCATTAAAAGTAAAATTACCATTAAAAACTACTTCGTCCAGCTCTTTTATTAAACCTATGATGCGATATGCAGCTATTGGATTTTTAGCGGTCGCAAGTTATTTTCTGTTTTTCTATAATCAGGCTACAACTATTAATACGCAGTTAGCAGAGCAAACTACAATTCAATTACCAGATGCTTCGAGTGTTACGTTAAATGCCCTGTCGAGCATAAAATATCATGCAGATAACTGGAGCGATGAAAGAACGCTTGATTTAAAAGGTGAAGCCTATTTTAAAGTAGCAAAAGGCTCAACCTTTGACGTGGTTACTGAGCATGGTGTGGTGCGTGTTTTGGGAACTCAGTTCTCTATAAAGCAGCGCGAATCTTATTTTGAGGTACAATGTTTTGAAGGCAAGGTAGCTGTAATCGGGCTGAATAAAAAAGTAGAATTGCTCCCAGGTAGGGCCTTTAGAATTGTAGCAGGTAAGAGCGAAGAATTCACTTTTAATAAAGAAGAACCTAGCTGGATATTGGATCGCAGTAGTTTTATTAATGTACCCTTATCTGAGGTGTTAGCCGAGTTTGAACGCCATTATCTTGTTGTATTTGACAGTAAAAAGATAGACACTCAAATATTATTTCATGGGGTTTTTGTACATGATAGCTTAGAGAATGCCCTCATACAAATCACCTTGCCCTTATCCCTAACTTATGTGATCAGTCAAGATAACACTGTGATACTAAGTAAGCGTGAATAGATTAAAGCAACTGGTTTTACTCACTTTCTTCTTCTCTTTCTGCTTTTCGAAAGCTCAGGACAGATCATCCGTTACGCTAGAGTTGGCTTTAAAACAAATTAGCGAACATTACGAAGTTAACTTTAATTATGCCCAAAAACTCATTGCCGACATAGAAGTTGTAACCCCAAATGTAGCACTAGAACTAACAAAGACACTTACTCGAATAAACGACCAAACTGGCTTGCTATTTACTTTTTTAGAAA
>QIIH01000175.1 GCA_003229235.1 Flavobacteriales bacterium
ACTTTAACCTTAGTTATTCGATTAATTTTACAACAACTAAATTGTATATCATGAAAAAATTAGTACTGCTGAGCGCAGCTTTTTTGCTTATCGCAACGAGCTGTGTTTCTAAAAAACAATATTCCGAGTTAGAAGCAAAACAGCGTAATACGCAAGACTTGCTCAATACTGCTACGGTAAAATTAAATTCTTGTTTAGAAGAGAAATCTGGACTTACCGCCAGAGCCAGTTCTTTACAATCTCAAGTTGACTTATTAAATGCTACCAACGGAGATTTGATAAAGCAGATTGGCAATTTTACAGACTTGACAAGAAAAGGCGCAGATAACTTGGAGCGTTCTTTGGAGAGTTTACAAGAAAAGGACTTAACAATTAACAAATTAAGAGATGCAGTTACACGTCGTGATTCTGTGAATTTGGCTTTGGTACAGAGTTTAAAAGGCGTGTTAGGGAACATGGACGATAGCGACATCGAAATAAGCGTAGAGAAGGGAGTTGTTTATGTAAATATCTCAGATAAACTTCTCTTTAATAGCGGGTCTTATGCTATTACATCGAGAGCAAAAGAGGTTTTAGGGAAAGTAGCGCAAGTTGTAAACAACAAGCCTGATTTCGAATTCTTAGTAGAAGGTCATACAGACGATGTGCCAATTAGCACTGCGGCTGTTAACGACAACTGGGATTTAAGTGTATTACGAGCTACTGCTGTTGTTCGTGTTTTGCAAAAAGAATTTGGCGTTGATCCTGCAAGAATGACTGCTGGTGGACGTAGCGAATATGTCCCTATTGCTTCGAACGATACTGCCGAAAGCAGAGCGAGAAACAGACGCACTCGGATAGTAATACTTCCTAAAATTGATCAGTTTTATAATATGATCGAAGACGGACTTAAAGATCCTGCTATTAACGACTAAGACTAAAATATATTATTGTAAAAAAAGAGTGCAGTTAATTCTGCACTCTTTTTTTATATCTCCAAACTACCTTTGCCTTCTCTAATAAGTTGTGGCTCGCCACTAGTGAGGTCGATAATAGTACTTGGAACATTTCCTCCATAACCACCATCTATTACAAGCTCTACGATATCTGCCCATTTCTCATAAATAAGTTCAGGGTCTGTAGTATATTCTAATATCTCGTCTTCGTCATAAATAGAAGTTGCTATGATAGGATTCCCCAAAGCTTCTACAATTGATCGTGTTATTAAATTGTTTGGAATTCTAATTCCCACCTCCTTCTTTTTTTTAAAAGCAGAAGGCAAATTATTGCTTCCATTTAGAATAAAAGTATAGGGCCCAGGTAAGGCCCTTTTTAAAATTTTGAAGATTCTGTTGTCTATCTGCTTTGCATAATCAGACAAATTACTTAGGTCGTGACAAATAAAAGAAAAGTTGGCTTTTTCGAGTTTTACTCCTTTAATCTTGGCAACCCGTTCCATGGCTCCTTTATTATTTATATCACATCCTAAAGCATAAACCGTATCCGAAGGATATATAATAAGGCCTCCAGCCTTCAAAACTTGTACAACTTTAGCAACTTCTTTAGGATTAGGGTTTTCCTCGTAAATTCTTATAAACTCTGCCATTATGTAGCCCGTTTAGAGTGCTTAAAATTACAATTTTATCGCGGCTTTTTGACAAAACCAATTAATAATCGATTGCGCTATAATAGTAAAGTATTTAAATGACATTTAAATG
>QIIH01000093.1 GCA_003229235.1 Flavobacteriales bacterium
AACCGCCATATCAATCTCTTTATCTCTAAGAGCTTTGCACATAGCGCCGGTCCCACCAAAATAATCACGCCAACGCAAATTTACGTTATGCGGGTGGTACGCTTTATCTTTAAGCGTTAGATACCAAGGTAGATTAAAGTGCTCTGGCACTCCGCCAATTTTTAAATCGATTAAGGGCATAAGCAGTCGAGGGTGCTAGTGATTAATCGATTAACTGTAAGCGCTGGATTCTCACTAAATGTTTGTTCTTTTCTGTTGGCAAGTAGGGCGTTTAAAGAAACAGCCCTATGGCCTAAAAGAGCCGCCATCACATAAACTCCGGCGGTTTCCATTTCTAAATTAGTTAAACGTTTATCTTCAAATTTAAAACTTGTCATTCGATCCATAAACGATTTTTGCGCCAACTTTAATCGTAATACTCTCCCCTGCGGCCCGTAAAACCCCGGAATAGTAACGGTGCAGCCTGTATTAAATCCAATGTTTCTAAATTTTTTAAACAAGTCAGGATTTGCCCTAATGGTATAAGGTTGAGCCAAAACATCCGGCCAACCAATATGGTCCATTAAAGCAGCGGTAAATTGAGTTTCTAATATATTGTCGTAGGAATAAAAATGAATTAAATTGTCAAATCCAATGGCAATCTCACTTATTAAAATACTGTCTAGGGGTATGTCGGCCTGCATACATCCTGATGTTCCAATTCTTATTATGTCAAGAGAGGTGAGATTATCTTTAATGGTTCGACTCTCGAAATCGATATTCACCAAGGCATCTAACTCGTTGATAACAATATCTATATTGTCTGTTCCTATTCCTGTAGATATCACTGTTAAATCTACCCCTCTTAGTGTACCTGTATGAGTAACAAACTCACGCTTGTTAACCAATAGTCTAATAGTGTCAAAATGCTTAGAAACTGCTTCTACACGTTCAGGATCGCCTACCATTATAATTGTATGCGCAATGTCGTTCGGCTTTAGGTTTAAATGATATATACTACCATCTGGATTAAGGATAAGTTCTGATTCAGAAATTCTCATATTAGCCTCCAACACGTTTAACTTTGAACCCTTTTTCTTGTAAAAAGCTCATGATTTTATCGCGATAATCACCTTGAATAATAATCTGTTCGTTTTTAAAGCTTCCGCCAACGCTCAAAAGTTGTTTGATCTGTTTTGCTAATACTTTAAAATCACTAGTAGCTCCGTTATAACCCTCTATAATAGTTATGGCTTTTCCCTTGCGCTTTTCGTATTTGCAAATTAGAGGATCGTCTTGCAACCAGAAGTCTGGTTTTGCCGATGTCTTTTGCTCAGATGGTTGAGGCGTGTGATCTGGAAACAGATTTGTAAGCTGCTCTTGTAGGTCCATTACTCTTTTATTAGCCCGATTTCTACCAAGCGTTCGTGCAAAAATTCGCCTGCGGTAATATTTTCATAAGCCTTTGGATGTGTTTCGCTCACACATTCGTCCATGCAATCTAAGTTCATATCGGCTCGCGGATGCATAAAAAACGGAATAGAATAGCGAGGTAAATGCCATTGTTCTTTAGGAGGATTTGCTACTCGATGAATCGTTGAGCGCAGTTTGTTGTTAGTATGCCTTTCTAACATATCACCAACATTAATTACTAATTCGTCTTCGTTTGGAATAGCGTCTATCCATTCGCCGTCTTTTCTTAAAACCTGGAG
>QIIH01000489.1 GCA_003229235.1 Flavobacteriales bacterium
GACGCCGCTGGAAACATCAATAATTTTATTTTTAGATAAGTATCATTAACATAAATGAGTGCCCTCTTTTGCAATTTGCGTTCGAGGGTTTATTTTATCGAATATCCTTTACTAAAACGTTTGAAATCTATACTTTTGCAAAAATTTAACTTCGATTAAACCACAATCATGAGTGCAGACGCCGCCTACGAAAAAGAGCTTAGTTTCCAAACAGACAGAAGAAAAGCTACAGTAGAATTCATCAAAATCGTTAGTGACCTTTGGTATGACAAGAACATCGAAATAGTGTTGTTTAGAAACCAATTGATAGACAATAATGTGAGTGAAATTTTGCGCTTACATGAATATGCTGGCGAATTTGTTCAAAAGCCTATTTCTATCTTTGACTCAGTTGAGATTGCACAGGCGATTAGCCAACTTAATCTTCCAGCAGCAAAATTAGACATTGGTAAACTCACTTATGAGTTTCATATTCAAGACGACAAATACAGTGATGCTAAAGCTTTTGTAATCGACAAATTAAAAGACGCTGGCAATGGTCATAGCATTGAGCCTAAAGATGTAGTTCTCTACGGATTTGGACGCATTGGACGCCTATTGGCCCGTATTTTAATGACACGAACTGGCGCGGGAAGCCAGTTAAGATTGCGTGCTATTGTTACTCGCGGTAGTGTCGATCAAAGCATTTTAGAGAAACGCGCCTCTTTATTGCAATACGATTCTGTACACGGAGATTTCCCCGGAACGGTACAAGTAGATGCAGAGAACAATGCCTTAATTATTAATGGCACTACGGTTCATTTTATTTCGGCCAACGGCCCAGAAGAAATTGACTACACCACTTATGGCATTAATAATGCCTTAATTTTAGATAATACAGGAGCTTTTAGAGACGATGTTGCTTTAGCTAGACACTTAACAGCTAATGGCGCTTCTAAAGTTTTACTAACTGCTCCAGGAAAAGGAGTGCCAAATATCGTTCATGGTGTTAACCACGGCGATCACGATCCAAAGAAGGTTGACATTTTCTCGGCAGCCTCATGTACAACAAATGCTATTACACCTATTCTTAAAGTGATTGAAGACGAGTTTGGGGTTATTAACGGGCATTTAGAAACAATTCACGCCTATACCAACGATCAGAACTTGGTAGATAACATGCACAGCAAATACCGTCGAGGTAGAGCGGCTGCATTAAACATGGTCATTACAGAAACTGGCGCAGGAAGTGCAGTTTCTAAAGCCTTACCATCATTCGAAGGTAAACTTACATCAAATGCAATTAGGGTACCTGTTCCTAATGGTTCGTTAGCAATATTAAACCTTGCAATCGAGAAAGAGACTACGGTAGAAAAAGTGAATGAATTGCTTAAAGGATCAGCCTTAGAAGGTAATTTGGTAGAGCAAATTAAATACTCGCTTAACAACGAGCTGGTTTCCAGTGATATTGTTGGCTCGTCTGCTCCGTCAATTTTTGATAGCAATGCAACTATCGTCACTAAAGATGGGAAGAATATCGTTCTTTATGTATGGTACGACAACGAATATGGCTATAGTCACCAAGTAATAAGATTGGCAAAATATATTGCCCAAGTAAGGCGATATACTTATTATTAATATTAAGTATAATAACAATTAAACATTCCTGAAGAGAGTCTAGTCTCAATTCAGGAATTTTTTAATTT
>QIIH01000181.1 GCA_003229235.1 Flavobacteriales bacterium
CGCTTTTCTAGCAAATTATCTGTAATAGCTCGATAATCCTGATTGGGCTGCATTAAAAGAATCTTGTTGCCAGATTTGATAAACTTTACCAAAACTCCTTCACCTAATTGTCCTCGGTCTAAACCAATGTCGTTAGAACCTAATCCAGTTGTGAGCGAATGCACGTATAAAAATTCATGATCGAGTTTGTCTACTTCTAGATAAATTTCGTCGTTATCTTCTGAATAGTAAAAGTTAAAATATCCTTCAAACTTTTTTAAATCACCTTTTTTCTCTAAATATTGGGCATTAGCGGCCATCACAAAGAACAGGCTCAGTAGTAAGCTAAAAGAAAATTTCATGTAGTGTTCATTAATGTAAGTATAAAAATACATCAAAAAAATGTTTTTAAGCTGGTGTCGAAATTCTATTTTTGTTAGATATAAATTACTGCATGACTACATACGATCAGATTAAAGATCTTAAAGATCGCCAGGACGCGTTAAGGAGGTATCTTTGACGTTGCTGGCAAACGTATCCAAATAAGTAACGAAGAAGAGAAGACATTCGATCCTAATTTCTGGAACAACCCTCAAGAGGCCCAACTTTTTATGAAACAGTTGCGGGTCAAAAAAGACTGGGTTACAGATTTTGAACAGGCAGTCGTGTTACTAGACGAATCAGAAGTTTTATTTGAGTTTTTAAAAGATGGTGAAGGCAATCAACAACAGGTCGATGACGCTTTTTTAAAGGCTGATAAATTTACAGAAGCTCTTGAGTTTAAAAACATGATGAGCGACGAAGGTGACGACATGAGCGCGGTATTGCAAATTACTGCGGGCGCTGGCGGCACAGAGAGTTGTGATTGGGCAGAAATGCTTATGCGCATGTATTTGATGTGGGCTCAAAAAAACAATTACAAAGTAAAAGAGTTAAACTTTCAAGCTGGAGATGTCGCAGGCATCAAAACGGTAACTTTAGAAATTGATGGCGATTACGGCTTTGGTTGGCTTAAAAGCGAAAATGGCGTACATCGCTTGGTAAGAATTTCACCTTTTGACAGTAATGCCAAACGTCACACGAGTTTTGCATCTGTTTATGTATATCCGTTAGCAGATGATAGTATACAGATAGATATCAATCCCGCAGACATCAATTGGGACTTTGCCCGTTCGGGTGGCGCGGGAGGCCAGAATGTAAATAAGGTAGAGACCAAGGCGATTTTAACGCATCATCCGTCGGGGATTGTTATACATAATAGTGAAACACGTTCTCAATTAGAAAATCGTGAAAAAGCCATGCAAATGCTAAAATCACAACTTTTCGAAATTGAACTCAGAAAACGTCAAGCCGCCAGAGATGCCATCGAGTCAGAAAAAATGGCGATAGAATGGGGCTCACAGATTCGCAATTATGTTTTGCATCCTTATAAATTAATAAAGGATGTAAGAACCGCTCATGAAACCGGTAATACAGATGCTGTTCTAAATGGAGATTTGGACGGCTTTTTAAAAGCATTTTTAATGATGACTGGACAAAAAGATACCGAAGACGAACTTTAAAACCTGAGTTTAAAGTTAAAGCACACCTAAAGCCAATACAATACTGGTGAAGGATTTATATTTTAAAAAAAATTATAAAAACATGAATAAATCTTTTCTTTTAATTTATTTGATTACTACGATTTGTTGGAATACCGCAGC
>QIIH01000362.1 GCA_003229235.1 Flavobacteriales bacterium
AAACACGGACTTCATACTAGAGAAGTGACCATCAGGTGACTTTAAGTCGCCAGCCTGAAACTATGGACTTTAAGTCCATAGTGGTTCATTTCCTTTCATTATAAACATGCTTGGATCTATACTAGATACGTCAAGATCGTCCATGTCTATTTCTAAAACTACCACTTCGGTTCTGTTGATAGCCTCGCTTACCTTTTTTGGAAGTTCTGGGTTACAAACAGCATGAAATGTGCCAAATAGGTAAGACGACTTTTCTAAACCATTGCCAGAAATCTCCCATAAGAGGGACTTTTCAAGCGGTTTTTGTTGAGAATTACACGACATTGCCATTAGCAAGGGTAGTACAAGTAATCCGGGTAGTTTATTCATCTATTGTTTTAATTATGAGTATGTTATTGGATTGTTTGTTACAAAAAAAAACGCCTTCGATTAGAAGGCGTTTTCGCTTTGAATTATTGGGTTGCCAGACTCTCTTGATTTCTAAAAACCAGTTTTTCGTTAAAGCTGTCCAGCAAAATCACACTATCGGCACTTATCTTTCCAGCGAGAATCTCTTTTGACAGTTCGTTAAGCACCTCCTTCTGAATAATGCGCTTCACAGGCCTTGCGCCATATTGAGGGTCATATCCTTTTATTGCTAAAAATGATATGGCCTCTTGGGTAGCATCTAAGGTTATATGTTGTTTCTCCAGCATTTTTATCACGCCTTTTAATTGGAGCGAAACAATTTGTGTTATGTCTTCTTTGCTCAGAGGAGAGAAAAGTATCACATCGTCGATTCTATTTAAAAACTCCGGACGAACACTTTGCTTTAGCAAGCCTAGAACTTCTATTTTTGCAGCTTCCATAGCTGTATCTAGATCTTTAATTGTGTCAAACTTTTCCTGAATTATAGGACTCCCTATATTTGAAGTCATTATAATAATGGTGTTTTTAAAATCGGCAACTCGTCCTTTGTTATCTGTTAAGCGACCTTCGTCCAAAACTTGTAATAGTACATTAAATGTATCTGGATGGGCCTTTTCTATTTCGTCTAATAAAACAACAGAATAAGGCTTACGTCGTACCGCTTCTGTTAATTGCCCTCCTTCGTCATAGCCTACATATCCTGGAGGGGCACCAAGTAATCTACTCACACTGTGCCGTTCCTGATATTCGCTCATGTCTATACGTGTAATCGCATTGTCGTCGTCAAAAAGATATTCGGCTAGCGCTTTGGCAAGTTCTGTTTTACCAACCCCTGTGGTTCCTAAAAACAAAAACGAGCCAATTGGTTTTTTAGGATCTTGCAATCCGGCACGCGATCTTCTGATGGCGTCACTTACGGCAACAATTGCTTCTTGTTGCCCTACAACTCGTTTGTGTAACTCAGTTTCTAGTGTTAGTAGCTTTTCGCGGTCACTTTGCAACATTTTAGTAATGGGTATTCCTGTCCATTTGGCCACAACCTCTGCGATGTCTTCGTGTGTTACTTCTTCTTTAATTAAAGAAGAATCGCCCTTAGTGGCCAACTCGTTTTGTAGGTTTTCTAAAGTGGTTTGAGCCTCCTTGATTTTGCCATAGCGAAGTTCGGCTACTTTGCCATAATCCCCTTCACGTTCTGCTCGCTCTGCTTCTAGTTTATAGCTTTCAATTTCCTTTTTTGCTGTTTGAACAGCCTCTACGATGTCTTTTTCAATCT
>QIIH01000013.1 GCA_003229235.1 Flavobacteriales bacterium
GATCTTCTTAGTAAGAATAATATATTCGTAAAAGGATATTGCTTCAAAGAAGCTAACATCTTTCGTACTTTTATCTCATATCACTTACGTATGAAAAACATAACCCTAGCCCTAGTTTTACTTGTCACAACATTAAGCTTTGCTCAAACTTCAGAAAACGATATGTTTATTTTAGAACACGTCTCTCTTAATGTAGAGGATGTAGACGTTAGTGCTCAATTTTACACCGAGACTTTTGGTCTAAGCGAGATTAAGAATCGCGGCGAAAAGCCTGGAATCAGGTGGTTTTCGCTAGGAAACGACAGGGAGTTGCATCTAATTTCTACAGTTAAAGGTGAGGTTAGGCTAAATAAAGCGGCACATTTTGCCGTTACAGCGATCGATTTTGAGGGATTTGTAATGCGAATAAAAAAAGCAAAAATCCCGCATCAAGATTGGGCTGGTATTCCAAACACGGTGAGCCTGCGTCCCGATGGAGTAAAGCAGGTATGTTCAAGACCCGGACAGCAATTGGATTGAGGTAAGCAGTCTACGGCATAAAGAATAATTAATCTAGGTTAAGGCATCACGAATGATAAAAGACAATTCAACAGCAGAAAATTTATTCGTTCAAAATGTAGGGATTGTGCTGCTCAATAATTACTTCCCTATTCTCTTTAACAGAGTAGCTTTAATCCAAGACGACCAATTTGTTTCTTCTAAAGCACAAAACGACGCGATTTATTATTTGCAGTACCTAGCAAAGGGTGTTAACGACTCACTTGAATCTTCGTTGGCACTCAATAAAATACTTTGTGGCCTTAGTCCGGAAACCCCTATCAAAAGCCCTTTGATTATTCCAGAAGACCATGCGGCGATTATAGAAGGTCTAATAAAGGCCTCAATTGAGCATTGGACTGTAATTGGGCAGTCCTCTAACGATGGGTTTAGAGGTAATTGGTTGGTTCGTGACGGATATCTAAGAGGGTCGGATCAACAGTGGTCATTAACTGTAGAAAAACGTTCCTATGACCTTCTGATAGACAGATCACCATTTTCTTTTTCCATAATTAAATTCCCATGGATGCCTAAGCCACTACACGTGGAATGGCTATTTTAAAGAATTGTTTTTTTGTTGTAATTTTAAATAGGTTTTTCCCTGCAGAATTGCTCCTATTAAATCATCATTATGAAGGAACTCAAAAAAAAAGACATTTCGCAAGAAGTATTCGATCTTTACGACGAGCCCGCAGCTATGTTGTCATGGGGTCGCACTATAAATTATTTAAAAAATAGTTGTCTTAAAAGTTGCAAATACTCACGAAACTATCAAGCTATCGGGGCGAGAAAGGCAATGCAGCCAATATTGCCTTGGCTAGGGGTTTGGCAAACGATTTGGATTCTACTTCTTTAGATCAACTGGTCGCAGGTTTGCAGCGTGACGATAAAAAAGTGAGGCACGATTGTTTAAAAGTACTTTATGAGTTGGGCTACTTAAAACCTGAGGCTATAGCCGTTTATTGCTCAACATTTATTCAGCTGTTAGCGGCAAAGGACAATCGTATGGTTTGGGGCGGGATGATTGCGCTTTCTACGATAACTCCGTTGGCTTATAAAGAAATCTATTCTGCCTTAGAAACTGTAAACAATGCAATTAATAAAGGGTCAACCATTACAAAAGACAGCGGTCTTCGCGTGCTC
>QIIH01000378.1 GCA_003229235.1 Flavobacteriales bacterium
CCAACGCGCTCACTTCGGTGTCACTCTTAATACTAATAACTATTTCGCCATGCAAGCTTACGTCTGCACTCACAAAAATACCGCGATATAATCCTTTTTCTGAAAGATCAAAGCTCGCATCGGGTACAGCTGTACTTAATGCGCCAATTTTTGCGATGTCAAAAGCTGCTTCTGTAGTTTCCAGATTATTGTCGGAATCTTTTGAACACGACATTATTAAAGCGAATGTCAATAATGAGAATACTAATTTTTTCATAATATCTAATTTTAAATTTCTTTTTCGAATTGAGCTAAAGTACTAATAATTATCGATACGCAATCTAACAGCTGCGCGATGCTTATCACCAAAGGCGGGGCAAAGCGTATAATATTACCATGAGTTGGCTTAGCCAATAAACCATTATCTCGTAAGGCAAGACAAATATTCCAAGCCGTATCGCTCTCTTCGTGGTCGTCTATTACTATTGCATTTAAAAGGCCTTTTCCTCTCACTAATTTAACGATAGAGCCACTAGCTATGTATTTGTTTAGCTCAGCACGAAAAAGTATTCCTAAGTCGTTTGCGTTTTGTGCTAAGTCTTCTTCTTGTATTACTTCTAGCGCTGCCATTGCTACAGCCGCTGCAATAGGGTTACCTCCAAAGGTAGACCCGTGGTTACCTGGTCTAATTACATCCATAACAGCATCGTCTGCCAAGACAGCAGAAACTGGGTATACTCCCCCACTTATCGCTTTTCCTAAAATAAGAATGTCTGGCTTCACGTTTTCGTGATCTACGGCAAGCATTTTTCCTGTACGTGCGATTCCCGTTTGTACTTCGTCTGCAATAAATAATACATCATGAGCTTCGCAAAGCGCTTTGGCTTTTGTCAAATAACCCTCAGATGGCACAAAAACTCCAGCTTCGCCTTGGATAGGTTCTACTAAAAACCCAGCCACATTTGGATCAGATTTTAAAGCCGCTTCTAACGCAGCTAGATTATCATATTCAATTTTAATAAAGCCCTTTGTATAGGGCCCAAAATTCTTGCGAGCTACAGGGTCGTTAGAAAAAGAGATAATCGTAGTAGTACGCCCGTGAAAGTTGTTTTCGCAAACGATAATTTTTGCCTCGTTCTCTGGGGTTCCTTTTTTCTCGTATGCCCATTTACGGCATAATTTTACAGCGGTCTCTACGGCTTCTGCCCCAGTGTTCATGGGTAATAATTTGTCGAAACCAAAAAGTTGGGTCGCAAATTTTTCGTAATCTCCCAACATATCGTTGTAAAACGCTCTGGAGGTTAAGGTTAGTTTTTGTGCTTGTGAAGTCATAGCTTCTACAATCTTAGGATGACAATGCCCTTGGTTTACGGCAGAATAGGCAGATAAAAAATCATAATATTTTTTACCCTCTACGTCCCAAACAAATACTCCTTCTCCTTTATTTAATACTACAGGAAGCGGATGGTAATTGTGGGCTCCATACTTGTTTTCTAAATCGATTGCTTTTTGCGATGCGGTTTGTTCTAAAACTGACATAACATAAATTATTAAATTAAAAAATCTGTAATTCCTACTGTACCTTTATTCTTTCGAGAGTTCGAAAATTCAGCGGAGGAGAGAAATCATCCTTCGGGTATAAAATTAATAATTATTATGTGGATTATTGCCCTTTTGAGCTCAAAATAGACAATTGA
>QIIH01000377.1 GCA_003229235.1 Flavobacteriales bacterium
CTTTTCACTTTTAGCTTTCCACTTTTAGCTTTCCACTTTTAGCTTTCCACTTTTAGTTTTTCACTTTTAACTTTTAGTTTTTCACTTTTAACTTTTAGTTTTTCACTTTTAACTTTTAGTTTTTAACTTTCAACTCGGCTCTCCAGCTATATAACACTGGCACTACAAATAAGGTAATTAAAGCAAAGAGCATTCCCCCAAAACTTGGAATAGCCATAGGAATCATTATATCGCTACCACGCCCGGTTGAGGTTAATATAGGGAGCAATGCTAGGATGGTAGTCGCAGTAGTCATTAAACAGGGTCTAATGCGTTTTACGCCAGCCTCTACTATGGATGCTCTTATCTCTTTTTTGTTTTCTGGTGTGTTTCTTTCAAAAGTTTGTTTTAAGTAGGTAGCCATAACAACACCATCATCGGTTGCTATTCCGAAGAGCGCAATAAACCCAACCCAAACGGCTACACTTAAGTTTATGGTATGCATCTGAAATAATTCACGCAGGTTTTCGCCCAAGAAATTGAAGTTTAAAAACCAATCTTGACCATATAGCCAGATCATGATAAAACCCCCTGCAAATGCCACTGTAATACCGGTAAAAACCATTAATGATGTGGCTACCGAGCGGAATTGGAAATACAGAATCAAAAAGATAATGGCTAATGCCAACGGAACTACTACCGCTAGGGTTTTTTCTGCTCTTAACTGATTTTCGTAGGTTCCTGTGAATCTGTAGTTGATTCCTTTTGGCACTATCAACTCGCCAGAATCTATTTTTTGTAGAATCAATGCTTGTGCATTTTCTACGACATTCACTTCTGCGAAGCCATCTAATTTATCGAACAAGACGTATCCCACTAAAAACGTGTCTTCACTTTTAATAACTTGAGGGCCTTGTTCGTATCTGATACTTGCCAATTCGCTCAAGGGAACAGGGCTGCCTTTCTCTACCGGCACATAAATTTGTTCTAAATCTGTTGGGTTGGCACGTAACTCTCTCGGATAACGCACTCGTATTCCGTAACGCTCTCTGCCTTCGACAGTTTGCGTTAAGACCATTCCACCAATGGCAATTTTTAATACATCTTGCACATCCTGAATAGATATTCCATAGCGAGCAATTCTCTCTCTATCAATATCAATAAGCAAATATGGTTTACCTACAATACGATCTGCAAAGACTGCTTCTTTCTTAACACCCTCGGCTTGTTTTAAGATGTTTTCTAATTGAACTCCAAAGGCTTCGATTTGCTTTAAATCTTGTCCTTTAACCTTAATCCCCATAGGTGCTCGCATTCCTGTTTGTAACATTACCAAACGAGTTTCGATAGGCTGTAACTTAGGTGCTGAGGTTACTCCAGGTAATTTGGTTACACGTATAATTTCCTTCCAGATATCATCAGGAGATTCAATTTTTGGTCGCCAGTTGCGATAGAATTCACCATCTTCGTCCGGAATTAGTTGAGACCTTCCCAGTGCAATTAAAAGAACATTGTCGGTATTGTTTGGATTTGCAATAAAACGACCATCTTTTAGTTCGAATAAGCCATTATCATTTATTTTGTAGCGTTGGCGTTTTCCGTTTTCGTTGAGCATATATTCAGATTTATACTGAATGATATTCTCATACATAGAGAGTGGGGCAGGATCTAAAGCCGATTCTGTTCTACCTGCTTTA
>QIIH01000355.1 GCA_003229235.1 Flavobacteriales bacterium
AGTTACCAACTACCCATTACCGAATCTAAGGCTTTACTGCTGTACAATCCGCAGTTAAACTTGCCAATTGAGTTAGCTTTAGAACCTGACTCCTGGATGGTATCTATACTGCTGCCAATCAAAAAATTTCATTCGTTTTTTTCTGAGGAGGCTAATTATATTACTTTTTTAACTCAAGAAAACAGGCAACAAAAGTATTATCAGGAATCGGTTATTACACCCTCTATGGCTATTGCGCTTAATCAATTGATGCAATTTAACTTACACCCCACGATAAAGCCATTGTATTTTAAAGCAAAAATTTACGAAATTCTAAGCCTGTACTTTAATAAGCCTTTAGAAGGCGATGTAGCACAATGTCCCTTTTTGGCCAGAGAGGATAATGTTTCAAAAATTAAAAGAGCTAAGCAAATAATTATTTCAAGAATGGCCGAACCACCTTCTCTACAAGAATTGGCAGACGAAGTGGCTTTACCAATAAACAGACTAAAGGAAGGGTTTAGGCAAATTTACGGGGATTCTGTTTATAGTTTTTTATTGACGTACAAGCTGGAAGTGGCTCGGGAATATCTGGCAAGCGGAAAATTTAATGTGAACGAAGTTGGCCATAAAGTTGGTTACAGTACCGCAAGTCATTTTATTGCAGCATTTAAAAAGCGCTATGGCACCACTCCTAAAAAATATGTAAGTAGCATGCCATTAAATTAAAGCAATGAGTATAAAGATTTTTGCATTAATAAAACAGAAAACTAGTACATGAAAGGAGTATTACTTGTAAATCTCGGATCCCCAGACAGTACAAATCCGAAGGATGTAAAAAAGTACTTAGACGAATTTCTTATGGATCCTCGTGTGATTGATGTGCCTTATGCTTTTAGAAGTTTTTTGGTGCGCGGAATTATCCTAAACACAAGGCCTAAAAAATCGGCGGCTGCTTATCAAAAAATATGGTGGGAAGAAGGGTCGCCATTAATTGTATTGTCACAACGTTTGCAAGAAAAAGTACAAAAACGGCTCAATATGCCGGTTGGATTGGCAATGCGTTATGGCAGCATGAGTTTACAAAAAGGGATGCAGGCACTGGTAGATAAGGGAGTAACAGAACTACTTGTTATTCCGCTTTATCCACAGTTTGCTATGGCTACCACAGAAACCATTGAGGTTAAAGTTAAAGAACTCAAAGCGGCGCATTTCCCGAAGCTAGAAGTAACAAGTTTACCTGCTTTTTATAACAATAAAAATTATATAACCATCCTTGCTAATAGCATTAAGGAAGGCCTCGAAAATTCTAACTACGAACATTTACTTTTTAGTTACCATGGAGTGCCAGAGCGACATATTCGCAAAAGCGATATTACTCAATCACATTGCCAGATTAATGGCAGCTGTTGTGATACGCCTTCAAAAGCACATCAGTTTTGTTATAGGCATCAGTGTTTAGAGACAACAAAACAGGTTGCCAAAATTTTGAATATCGAGGAAGGCACATACAGTACGACCTTCCAGTCTCGCTTAGGATTTGACCCATGGTTGCGACCCTATACAGACAGAACCATAGAAAATATGGGGCTAAAAGGTGTAAAAAATTTGGCCGTTATTACCCCTGCATTTGTGAGTGATTGTCTCGAAACCCTAGAAGAAATTGCCATGGAAGGCGAAGAGATATTCC
>QIIH01000261.1 GCA_003229235.1 Flavobacteriales bacterium
CGACATGAATACTTTTAGTAAAAGCAGTGGGTTTGTAAAACATAGACGCTATTGCGTAATCCTTCACATCTTCTGCCATTAAAATTTCTACAATCGCCTCGATGGTATTTCCAGAATCTACGATATCTTCTATTACAACTACCGAACGGTTTTTTAACGAAGGATCTGCGCCCATGACGGTAGATAACTCTCCAGAATTATCGGTTCCTTGATAGGATGCTACTTTGATAAAGCTCATCTCGCAAGGGTAATCGAATTTTTTAATAAGATCTGCCGCAAAAAAAAAGGCGCCATTTAGCACAATTAAAAAAACTGGGTTCTTGTCTTTATAATCGTCTATAAGCCTCACTGCTACCCCATTAACCGCTTGTTGAATAGCAATCGCAGGGATACTCTTATCAAAATATTTATCCGCTAATTGTATGGTACTCATTGGCTCTGTAAATACCGCGCAAAGATACTGATTAACTTATTATTAGACTCTCCTTTCGCAATCAATTAGAATGCCTTATTTTTGTGCTGAATTAGACGGATTATGACGCATTTTTTCTCTTCTGAATTCACACTTGGCATCCTTGGTGGTGGCCAACTCGGAAAGATGCTCTTATACGAAACCCGTAAATTTGACATTAAAACGAAGGTTTTAGACCCAAGTGACGAAGCCCCATGTAAAATTGCTTGCGACCAATTTATTAAAGGATCTTTTACCGATTACACCACGGTTTACAACTTTGGCAAAAACTGTGATGTACTCACCTTCGAAATCGAAAGCGTCAACCTTGAAGCTTTAGAACAACTCGAAAAAGAAGGCGTAAAGGTATATCCAAGCCCGGCTACTTTGCGATTAATACAAGACAAAGGGGTACAGAAAAACTTTTATGCTGAGCAGCAAATTGCGACGGCTCCTTTTACTATTCACGACAATATTGCTTCTTTAAAACAAGCAGTTGCTAGCAATAAACAATCGTTACCATTTGTCTGGAAAGCGTGTTCTGGAGGTTATGACGGGATGGGCGTTAAAGTTATTAAAACTGCAAACGACCTTACTCTTTTGGGAGATACTGCATGTATTGCAGAGGCCTTGGTCCCTTTTAAAAATGAGCTAGCCGTTATAGTCGCACGCAATGCTGGCGGAGTTTCGGTTACATATCCAGTGGTCGAAATGGAGTTTCATCCAGAAGCCAATCAAGTTGAATATGTGATTTGTCCAGCACGTATAGATAATACTGTGGCTAAAAAGGCGAGAGAGATAGCTTTGCGTGTTTCCGAAGCATTTGAACATGTAGGGCTGCTAGCTGTAGAAATGTTCTTAACGCAAGACAATCAAATTTTGGTAAACGAAGTTGCTCCTAGACCTCATAATAGTGGTCATTATAGTATAGAGGCGAGTTATACCAATCAATTTGAACAACACTTAAGAGCCATATTAAATTTGCCTCTGGGCGATACAACATCGAAGGTTGGCGGAATTATGGTAAATTTAGTGGGCGAAGAAGGCCATACTGGGCAAGTACAATATCAAAATATTGAAAAGATTTTAGCGATGCCTGGGGTAACCCCACATATATACGGAAAAAAGCAAACTAGGCCATTCAGAAAGATGGGACATGTGACTATTGTTCATCAAGATATTAATAAAGCTCGTGATTTGGCGCAAACAGTCA
>QIIH01000123.1 GCA_003229235.1 Flavobacteriales bacterium
GGTTCTAACCCAAGTGGAATGACTACCAATTTTAAGGATATGGGTGATCATTATCTGCTTAATGGCGCTAAGCTTTGGATCTCTAATGCTCCGTTTGCAGATATTGCTGTAGTTTGGGCTAAAGACGAAACAGGACGTATTCATGGTTTAATAGTAGAAAGAGGGATGGAAGGCTTCTCTACGCCAGAAACGCACAACAAATGGTCTTTACGTGCAAGTGCAACAGGAGAACTTATTTTTGACAATGTAAAAGTCCCTAAAGAAAATTTATTACCTAATAAATCTGGATTAGGAGCGCCACTTGGTTGTTTAGATTCGGCTCGCTTCGGAATTGCCTGGGGTGCTATTGGTGCTGCCATGGATTGCTACGATACGGCCTTGCGATATGCAAAAGAGCGTATTCAGTTTGGAAAGCCAATTGCTGCTTTTCAGCTTCAGCAGAAGAAATTAGCAGAGATGATTACAGAAATCACCAAAGCACAATTGTTGGCTTGGAAGTTAGGCGTAATGCGTAACGATGGTACAGCAACATCTGCACAGATCTCTATGGCGAAGCGTAATAACGTAGAAATGGCCATCAATATCGCTCGCGAAGCTCGTCAAATTTTAGGTGGAATGGGTATTTCTGGCGAATACAGTATTATGCGTCATTCTATGAACCTTGAGAGTGTAATAACCTACGAAGGAACACACGACATTCACTTGCTAATAACAGGTTTGGATATCACAGGCGAGAACGCCTTTAAATAAGCCTTACTGTTTTCTAGTTCGGCTATTTTGCAGTGATCATCCCCCATCTTTAGGACAGTTTTTGGATTAAATTAAGTTCTGGTTAATAATCATTTAAGCTGCTTTTTGTTGTTTGTTCAAATACCTTTTAAAAGGTATTTGGTTGTTGATTCCTTGATGTCTTCTTTGGTTATTGTAGTAATCCAAGTATTTGTTTAATTGTTTGTACAGATCGATTCCGGAGTCTGGAGGGTTGAGATATATACTTTCGTATTTTACACTTCTCCACAGGCGTTCTATAAACACATTGTCAATAGCCCTTCTTTACTATCCATACTTAGTTTGATGTCATTAGACAACACCATCTGGGTAAATACCTCAGAGGTAAACTGACTTCCTTGATCTGTATTAATGATTTCTGGTTTGCCGTGTATAGCAATAGCCTCTTCTAAGGTTTCTTTGCACCAATCTGCATCCATCGTATTGGATACTGACCAATTAAGTACATAACGGCTATGTAAATCAATAATAGCCACTAAATACATAAACCCTTTTCGCATAGGGATGTAGGTAATATATGTTGCCCATACTTGATTGGGACGCTCTACCTTCAAGTTTCTGAGTAAATATGGATATACTTTATGTGCTTTATTGCCCCTTCTGCGAAGTGAAAGAAAAAATGCAGCATTTTTTTTCTTATGTCCTTTTTTGCACTGCGCCTTCGAGTAGCCGCTACGTCAGAGCGAGGTTGCCGAAAATTCTTCTCAACTTTTCTTTGCTGGCTCAAAGATAAGTTGCAAAAGAAAGAGCCTTCTTTTTAGTCGATTTTTGACTTCGTCAGAACCCCTCAAAATTTACTGAATCGAGCGCATTTGCTTCCGCAACTTTGCAGGCTTCTTCGCTAAAGCTTCGAAGCCCAAGTGCAAATTGCT
>QIIH01000312.1 GCA_003229235.1 Flavobacteriales bacterium
ATTTCGGTGATTGCATGTACTGTGCGTTCTTGAGCGACCAAATCGTTGTTAAAAAGCAACAGACAAATGACCAAAACAGGTAAAGCAATTAGGGCCTTAATAACGGCTCGTTTTTTTGAAAATGATTTTGTAAGCATTACAATTCGTTTTTGAGTTAATGAATAATTAATAGGACTTGCTAGTGCTGATTGATTGGCACCGCTTGCATAGGCAAAAAGCAAGTCGCAATATTGTTGTACAGACAATTGAGTCTTTGTAAGACTTTGATCTGCTAGAAATTCGTGATTGAGTTTGATGGCTTTTTTTAGCCAGATAAACAGCGGATTCCACCAGAAAATAATATGAAACAACTCGACAAAGAGAATATCATAAGAGTGTTTTTGACGCACATGAACAAGTTCGTGTTGTATTACCGCATCGCTAATAGACCTATTTGCAATCTCACTTTGCGATACAAAAACATACTTTAAAAAGGAATGTGGTACCACAGTGTTTTTGAGCAACACCTGAATGTAATACGGCATTTTAATTTTTGGATGCGCACTTATTGTTTTATATATACGGCTAATATTAACGCTAAAGCGGAAGGCAAATACAGTCATTCCAAGAATGTAAGCTCCACCCAATATCCACCAGATTGCCTGCAGCTTAAAACCACCGGTTAATGTACCTCCAGCAGACTCATCGAGCATAATTGTCCCATTAGTTAAAGCCTCTGCGGGGGTTGGGTCTATATAATAAGTAAATGTTATTAGTGGTAAAACTATGGACAGAACCAAGCTGCCCAATAAATAAAAGCGCTTAAACAGATGCATGTTTTCTTGCTCAAGCAATAGCTTATACACCAATAGCAGTATGCCTAAACAACCCGAAAACTTTAAGAGATACACAATCATGATTGCTTCTTTTTAATTTCTAGATCGATTAGTTTTTTAAGACGTTCTAACTCGTCTTTGGTCATGTCGGTCTCTTGTGTAAAAAACGATGCAAACTGACTGGTAGAGTCGTTAAAAAAATTCTTTATCATCCCGTTAAATTGCTTAGAGAAGTAAGCTTCTTTGGCAACTACTGGGTAGTATTCACGCGCCCTGCCTTGTTGTTTATAGCTCACAAAACCTTTGTCTTGCATGCGTTTGAGTAAAGTTGCGACAGTAGTCAAAGCAGGTTTTGGTTCTGGATACCCCTCAATGAGGTCTCCAATAAATGCTCTGTTATGATTCCATAAAAGCTGCATGAGCTGCTCTTCGGATTTTGATAAAGACATAGGGTGATTTATTTATTACTCTACAAATGTAGAACAAATATTTGATTCTACAAACGTAGAATGAATTTTATCAAAAATTTAGCATTTGTGAAAACTCTCAATAAAATTAACTTTGCAACAACAAACTATCCTATGAGTACAGAAAGAACCTTGCGTAAAAGAAGTGATGATAGCTGTGAACTTTGCCAGTCTAACGAGAAACTAAGTGTTTATGAAGTTCCGTCTTCGCCAAAATCTGGAGAAGAAGCTAGTATACTCTTGTGTGATAATTGCTTAGGGCAAATAAATGAACCAGATACTGTAGATGCAAATCATTGGCGTTGTTTAAACGATAGTATGTGGAGTACTGTGCCGGCAGTGCAAGTAATGGCTTGGCGTATGTTACAACGATTAAAGC
>QIIH01000226.1 GCA_003229235.1 Flavobacteriales bacterium
ATAATAATATCTGACTTAATTTAGGTCTAACCGAATCAAGGTGTCCAGGATTCGGTTCTCCATCATGATGTTGTGGGCGTACTTCTCTCTACACACGCGCTCTTATAATTGACGGAAAGACTAGCAGTACAATCGAGACTTATACTAAAGGTTTAAAAGAATCTTTATTACAAGGCTGAAAATCAGCGGGCCACGGGGAAGTAATTTTGCACAGCACTCTAAACTGAAGCGGTGCATCTACATTAATTCTTGCAACGACAACTTTAATTTCACTAGCGCCAATTGTTTTTATTAATTGACTAAATTCCGCTGAATAATATTTTGGAGCGTAACCTACTAGTGTGACGGGGTCTCCGGTTCTTAGTAGAAGAGCCTTTTCATCAAACTTATTCTGAATATCTGACATAATATACAACTGATCACCGCGCTTAAGCTTTAAAGCTCTTTTCTGATTTTCATCATGTAGGAACCTAAGACCACGCCCGAAAAAATAAACGTTATATGTGTTTTCATCAGTTGGTTGTGGACAAGGAAATAGTTCAAGTGAATCAGTAGCACGCATCCCCCCGGTACGTGCCAACTCATCAAGACTATCATAGGTACTTTTAGACATTCCAAGCCATCTTAGATAGTCCTTATACTCTGGACGAGATTTTGCTAAAATTCTATTTGCAAAAAGCGGAAATAGCTCTTCAGAAACATACTCCTTTTTAATGTCAGTCATCCTGCCAAATGGAATAAAGTTATCCATTTCTGTCGCACCTTGCGTGTAGACAAAATGATACAAATTATCAGGACGAGACAAACGACCGACTGGCGCCCATAAACGAGACTTTGGATCTTGCCATGCTACAAATAACGTTTGAGATTTACCTTGCATTTAGTATTCGCTTTTTATTAACTTCCAGAAGCTTTAGCGCAAAATCCCTGCCAATTTTCGTAATATCATCATCGGGTATATTGCTTAGAATAGCTTTAAAATCTGCTAGATCTAGCTTATTCAGCTCATCTAGCCAGAATTGACTAGCTTTAGGCTCAAGTTTAGCGCATTTATCAAAAGCATCCAAGGTACTTAATGGTTTGATACTCTTATGTGTATCGTAAAACCCTGATAACGCACGTGTTGCATAATGTTCCACACTTTGTCCTTTATCTTTAGTTGTTAAACGTTTATTACGGTTAACATCTGTCTCATTTCTACCCAAACTAGATGCGTGATCATATGTGGGGGCTAAATTCAGACTATTATCTGGTGATAAAATCATACCCCAATTTTCGTGATGTCGATCTTGGTTCCCTACTAAAATGTCTAGCATTAGATAACCAGAAAAGACTCCAATAGCATTCATTTCGCTAAAAGGCGGATTAAAATGTAGAGGCAATAAAACATTTCTAGGCTTTAAAGCAGCAACAGCTCGTAACAAAGTATGTTGATTTGCACGATATCTTGATTCTTGGTCATAATCTCTATGAAATGCAGCTAATAGCTCATTGCCATGAATTAGCCGTCCGTGATCGGGAACAAATGTAGGTGTTATAGTGCCTTTTCGATCCCTGAAAACCGCCAAATCATATAGAGCATGCGGTATACCTAATAAATTAGCGATCTCACAACAAACTTTTTCAGACCAATTTTCTCCTGTTCCTGGCCTGCCCTCC
>QIIH01000331.1 GCA_003229235.1 Flavobacteriales bacterium
AATATTTATTACCAGGAACTTGCCTTGTATAAATTACCAACCGAAGCATTTTTAAATGGCAACACCATCGAAACCATTGTGCGAAATAATGGAGCGAGAATTCTGGTAATTGAGGAAGATCACATTATAATCGAAAAAACCGGGCATCGAAAAGAAATAAGAGAGTTATTCGAGCATTTAAAACCTTTTGGAGTGTTAGAATATGTGCGCTCTGGGCGGATAGCAATTTCAAAATCTAAACGAAAAACAGATACCTTCCTTCGAGAGTTGGAAGCAGAAAATTTAAACAATATTTAACAATTATTAAAACAGAAAAATGGCAAAAATTAATTTTGGCGGAGTAGAAGAAAACGTAGTAACCCGTGAAGAATTTCCTTTGGACAAAGCATTGGAAACAATGAAAAACGAAACCATAGCCGTAATTGGGTATGGAGTACAAGGGCCTGGACAGGCGTTAAATTTAAAAGACAATGGCTTTAATGTAATTATTGGGCAGCGAAAAGAATCTAAAACCTGGGATAAAGCAGTAGCCGATGGCTGGGTGCCAGGCAAAACTTTATTCGAGATTGAGGAAGCCTGCGAAAAAGGGACAGTAATTCAATATTTATTATCGGATGCAGCTCAAATTAAACTTTGGGACACGGTTAAAAAACACCTTACACCGGGTAAAACGTTATACTTCTCTCACGGATTTGGCATTACGTATAAAGACAAAACAGGCATTGTGCCCCCTGCAGATGTGGATGTTGTTTTAGTAGCACCTAAAGGATCAGGAACTTCTTTGCGAAGAATGTTTTTAGAAGGCAGAGGGCTAAATTCAAGCTATGCCATTTACCAAGACGCTACAGGGAACGCTAAAGATAAAGTAGTTTCTTTAGGCATTGGGGTTGGTTCTGGCTATCTATTTGAGACCACATTTGTAAAGGAAGTTACTTCAGATTTAACAGGCGAAAGAGGTTCATTAATGGGTGCAATCCAAGGCTTATTTAGAGCACAATACGAAGTACTACGCGAAAATGGCCATTCACCATCCGAAGCATTTAACGAAACCGTAGAAGAAGCTACGCAATCTCTGTATCCACTAGTGGCCGAAAATGGCATGGACTGGATGTATGCAAATTGCTCTACCACAGCACAACGTGGAGCTTTAGATTGGATGGATCCATTTTATGAAGCAACTAAGCCAGTATTTGAGAAATTATACAAATCTGTAAAGGATGGAATTGAGGCGCAAAAATCAATAGATTCTAACTCTCAAGCAGATTACAGAGAAAAGCTGGAAGTAGAGCTTAAGGCAATAGCAGATTCAGAAATGTGGAGGGCAGGCGCAGCAGTGCGTAAACTTAGACCCGAAAATTAATAGTAACCACAGAGGTCACGAAGGAGGCACAGGGTACACTAAGAAAATCTCTGTGTAGGTCTCTGAGTTCTCTGTGGTTAAAAAAAACGAAGACTATCTACTTTGATACAACTTAAAAACATACAAGCAGCAGCGGTGCGTAAACTTAGACCAGAAAATTAATTAGTAACTACAGAGGCCACGAAGGAGGCACAGGGTACACTAAGAAAATCTCTGTGTAGGTCTTTGTGTTCTCTGTGGTTAAAAAAACAAAGATTATCTACCTTGATACAACTAAAAAACATA
>QIIH01000334.1 GCA_003229235.1 Flavobacteriales bacterium
CCTAATTGGCATTTAATTGCGGTACCTATTGGCGGACAAGATATTAATAACTTTGTAACCAATAGTGCCAACGATATTTTAATAAATGGGGTAGATTACATGCTTACGCCTTATTCCAATTCGTTTATAACTTCTAGCCCTTCTGCTTGGACTCACTGGACAACAGATGCTACTAATCCTACCACAGGAGCTGGTAACTTTATTTCTGGTAAGGGTTACAAAATAATACGAGCTACGGATGGTACAGTCGATTTTAGTGGAAGTGTACCTGTAACAGATGTAAGCATAGCGATTACCAAACCTGCTTCTAATAATGCTTGGAATTTAATAGGAAATCCTTTTCCTTCGTCTATTTATGCCAATAGCAACGCCGATGCTACCAATAACTTTATGACGATAAATAGCAGTACTATGGACGATTCTTATAAAGCAATTTATCTATGGAATCCTACTTCTTCTAGTACCGAATATATAAATCAAGCCTCTGTGGGTTCTTATTTATCTCCAGGTCAAGCTTTTTTTGTAAGATCTGTGGCAACTGGGGCTACGGTAAATTTTACAACAGCTATGCGAACCCATCAAGAAAGTGCTGTTTTCCAAAAAATGGCGACAACTCTTACTCCTACAATCACGCTTAAAGCGAATAATGGCAGTGTTATAAAAACTACACAGATTAAATATATTGCGGGAAAAAGTTTAGGTCTTGATCCAGGATACGATGCTGGTCTCTTTGACTTAATTAGCTCTAGTTTTAATTTATACTCGAAATTAGTACAAGATAATGGCGTTAACTTTATGTTACAGGTATTGCCTGATAATGTATACGACACAGCCGTTATTCCAATTGGTTTAGTTGCGGATGCGGGCTCCCAAATAAGTTTTAATGTTGATACTGCAAATATACCGTTGGTAACGAAAGTCATTTTAGAAGATCGTTTATTAAATGTGTCTAGTGAGATAGATAACGGCAATAAATCTTATTCCGTTATCTTAAGTGAAAATTCTAATGGTGTAGGTCGCTTCTATCTTCATACTATTGTTTCATCATCTTTAGGAATAGATGATTATAATCAAGTTACATCGTTAAAATTATATCCAAATCCAGCCACAAATGTAGTATACGTTAAAGGCGCTATAAACAATTTACAAAAGCTAAGTATTTATTCAATTTTAGGTAAACGCATTATGACATTAAATAGGAACTTTAAAGCCATAAATATAGCATCATTAAAAGCAGGTATCTATTTTGTAAAGTTGAAAACCAAAAAAGGAACAAAAACTGTTAAATTAGTTAAAGAATAAATTATGTAACTATTCAGCCGGCAAAACAGGTATTTGAGCTATCAGCTTCATAGATTGCATCACCGGGACGTTTCTTTTGATACTGGTGTCTATGACAGAACGCAATATTGCATAGGCATTTTGGCCTGTTTTAAACTGACCCGATATTTTTTGTTTTACTTTGAAATTCCGTACTCCTCTCTCCGAACCATTATTATCCGGAGGGACTTCTTTGTGGTAAAGAAACCGGAACAGGGATTGCCTGTGTGTTTTCTAAAGTACTCCCCATCTTTCAGACCACGAATCGACTTTTCTTAGTTGATTTTTTTATAATTATTTGTGTTGTTATTGCTGTTAATATC
>QIIH01000478.1 GCA_003229235.1 Flavobacteriales bacterium
TGCTCTATGGTCTCAACGAATTTGACTAGTCGGTTTAGATTACGACCTCATCTGTATCTGGTAATTTTTTAAAGGCTCTATATAGATAATAACCGGTAACGGTAGTTGCTAAAACATCGGCAATTGGGAAGGCGATCCAAACACCAAAAACCCCTAAACATGTTGGTAAAAGCAGCACTAGCGGAATCAGAAAGAAGCCTTGTTTCGTCAAACTAAGTAATAAGGCAGGAATTGCCTTCCCGATAGCTTGAAAATATGAGGCGCCTATCAGTTGTATTATAATAACGGGAGTTGCAGCAAAAACCCAGCGTAACGCATTTGGTGCTCTTTCTAAAATGGTTGCATTGTCTGCAATTATTTGTGCACTACTGTTTTCTGAATTGCTCACAAAAAGGGAGACAAAACTCGTCGGGAATATCATTATCACCCCAAATATCAGCAAGGCCAAAGCTCCAGAATACATGATCGACGTTTTAATAGATTCCTTTACTCTGCAGTATTTTTTCGCGCCATAATTGTAGCCCGCAATTGGCAAAAAGCCTTGGTTTACGCCAATTACAGGGAAAAGCATAAACATTAGCATTCGGCTAATAATTCCGTAGGTGGCAACATCTAAAGCGTCGCCTTGACGAATTAGTACGTTGTTAAGTAATATTACTAAAACGGCAATTGTTCCTTGTCTAGCAAGGGTAACAGAGCTCAATGCATTTATTTCTCTAACTATTTTTCTGTCTAAAAAGAAGGACTTAACCGAAAGGCGAAGTTCGCTTTTAGCCACAAAAAACCAAAAAATAAAACCAAAACATATTCCATAACTAATAAAGGTCGCCCAGGCCGCGCCTTGCATCCCGAAACCAAACACTTTTATTAAAACATAGTCCATTACAATGTTCGCTAGAGCAGGAAGCATCATCGCCCACATTGCAAATTTAGGTTTGCCCTCTGCGCGAATCACATTATTACCCATCATACACATGGCTAGCATTACAATTCCGTACATCACGATATTGTAGTAGGTAAGTGCCATTTCTTTAAATGACTCGTCTGCGCCAAAAAAACCGATTAAATAGTCCTGAAAAATAAGCCCAAGTATGGCCAATATACCTGATGTAGCAAAAGTGATGGTAACTTGATTTCCAAATACTTTTAGCGCTTTTGGATGATTTCCAGCACCTAAAGCTCTCGACAGTACAGAGCTCCCGCCAATCCCAACAGCGAGGCCAATTGCGGCAATAAAAAACGTTACTGGGACAACCACTGTAATGGCACTAATCGCCATTGGTCCAATCCAACGCCCAACAAAAATGGTGTCTACAATCATGTTTAGCGACATGACCAAGATTCCAATCGAAGCCGGCACCGCTTGCTGAATAAGCAATGATGAAATAGATTCTGTTCCTAATTTTTCTGAATTGTGTTTTGCCATCTATGCGATTGCCCTTTTTAAGTCTTTAATTTGCCAAGTCTCGATCCAACTCGCTAATAATGTCGCCCAATCTTCTCTATCATTTAAGCAGGGTACAACTGTAAATTCTTTCCCGCCCACTTCGTGGAATATCTCTTCGCCTTCCATGGCAATTTCTTCTAGGGTTTCGAGACAATCACTCACAAATGCAGGGGTAATAACGGCCAAATTTTTTAC
>QIIH01000040.1 GCA_003229235.1 Flavobacteriales bacterium
CCCACTCCGAGAGCTAAGGAAAGTTCTACTCGATTGGTTAAGCCCGACGAAGAAGAATTTAGCGGGTTTGTATTTAAGATTCATGCCAATATGGATCCTAAACATAGAGACCGTCTTGCTTTCGTAAAAATTGTGTCTGGAACATTCGAACGTAACAAACCTTATTTGCATGTAAGACAAGGCAAACAGTTTAAATTTTCGAGCCCAAATGCCTTTTTTGCAGAGAAAAAACAGATTGTAGACGTTTCTTACGCAGGAGATATTGTTGGTCTTCACGACACTGGGAACTTTAAAATAGGAGATACGTTAACACAAGGCGAAAAAATGCTATACAAGGGCATCCCAAGCTTTTCACCTGAACATTTTAAGTACATTAATAACGCAGACCCTATGAAATCTAAGCAATTAGAAAAGGGGATTGATCAATTGATGGACGAGGGTGTTGCCCAATTATTTACCTTAGAATTAAACGGTCGTAAAGTAATAGGTACGGTTGGCGCATTGCAGTTCGAAGTAATTCAGTATAGACTAGAACACGAATATGGAGCAAAATGCCGATACGAAAACTTAAACGTTCATAAGGCCTGCTGGGTAGAAGCAAAAGACGAGAAAAGCGATGAGTTTTCTGAGTTCAAACGAGTTAAGTCAAAATATCTAGCCAAAGACAAGCGAGGACAACTAGTGTTTTTTGCAGATTCTAGTTTTACATTGCAGATGACCCAACAAAAGTTCCCTAATGTGACATTGCACTTTGTAAGTGAGTTTGATTAAAACTATGTAAAAAAGAACCCTTCACTTATCTAAATGATAAAGGAAGGGTTCTCTTATTAGTGAATAAGTTATTTTTTACTAACGCACTCTAAGCTTCACCTGTGGCGGAAAAATTTAAAAAGATTTGTGCTCGCCAAATAAAACATTTCGAGCAACCCCTAATCTTAATTTATTTTGTAATAAACTAATAAATTTTATGCCTGACCAGTAGGTCCAAAGCTTAAAGGGATTTGTGGTTGCTAAAAAAAAACATTTCGAGCAACCCCTAATCTTAATTTATTTTGTAATAAACTAATAAATTTTATGCCTGACCAGTAGGTCCAAAGTTTAAAGGGATTTGTGGTTGCTCGGAATTTTCTATTTCACCATGAGCTTTTTCAAAACGATGAATATTTTCACCCATTGCCTTCATAAATCGTTTGGCATGTTGTGGTGTTAAAATAATTCTAGACTTTACTTTGCTCTTAGGAGTACCAGGCATAATACTCACAAAATCTACCACAAATTCAGAGGCAGAATGGTTAATAATTGCCAAATTACTGTAAATTCCTTGAGCTACTGCTTCGTCAAGTTCGATATTTATTTGATTCTTTTTTTTGTCTTTTTCGTCGCTCATAACTATTTATTTTAAAAAAGAATCCCGCACAAGGCGGGATTCATATAGTGTTTCTCTTATAGGCCTATACAAATATAGGCTTTCGAGAATTAATTAAAGTTTACTTCTTGTTTCTCCTGATTCATTTGCTCAAGCTCTTCTTTAGAACCAACAATGATAGAATCATAAGTACGCATTCCTGTTCCTGCAGGGATTCTGTGCCCAACAATAACATTCTCTTTCAAGCCTTCTAAGTAGTCAATTTTAC
>QIIH01000183.1 GCA_003229235.1 Flavobacteriales bacterium
TCGATACCGCAGAGAAAGCCCGTATTAAGGCTAATATTAACTATAAAAAGAGCTTAAGCGACTTGTCTGACTGCGATTTAGTAATTGAGGCAATCGTCGAAGATTTGGAAATTAAAAAGAAAGTGTTTAGTAGCCTAGAGCGATTTGTATCTAAGCATTGCATAATCGCCTCAAATACATCTTCGCTGTCAATTGCATCTATTGCGGCCTCTTTAGAAAATCCAGAACGTTGTATTGGTATTCACTTTTTTAATCCAGCGCCAATTATGCGATTGGTCGAAGTTATTCCGGCAATTCAGACAGATCAATCTCTGGTAAAACTAGTAGAATCAACAATCACAGATTGGGGCAAAACAGTTGCGATTGCAAAAGACACTCCTGGTTTTATTGTAAATCGAGTGGCCAGACCATTTTATAGCGAAGCATTGCGGATGCTCGAAGAAGGAGTCGCAAATATCGCCACTATCGATTGGGCTATAAAAACACACGGTGGTTTTAGAATGGGACCTTTCGAATTGATGGATTTTATTGGGAACGATGTTAATTATACCGTAACCGAGACGGTATTCACCGCCTTTTATTTTGACCCTAGATACAAACCTTCATTTACTCAAAAACGTTTAAGCGAAGCAGGTTATTTAGGTAGAAAGACTGGACGCGGTTATTATAATTACAATCAGCCAGAGCAAAATCCGATAGCAGAACAAGACGACGATTTAGGCCATAAAATTGTAAACAGAATTTTAGTAATGCTCATTAATGAAGCAGCCGATGCCTTGTTTTTAAACATTGCAAGCGCCAAAGACATAGACAACGCCATGAATAAGGGAGTAAATTACCCTAAAGGACTATTGAAATGGGCAGACGAGATCGGGATTGAAAGCTGTGTGAAAGCTTTAGATCGCTTGTATAACGAATATCACGAAGATCGCTATCGCTGCAGTGCCTTATTAAGACGCATGGCTAGAGAGCATAAAACCTTTTATTAAATGGAGGGCAAAAAAATACCGTATAAAATGCTGTCTCTCGATCCTTTTAGTACTTGGATGGGGATAGAGATTTTATCTTGTGAAGTTGGTAAATGCAGAGTTGCAATGACGGTGCGAGAAGAAATGCTAAATAGTATGGGGAAGGCTCATGGCGGAATAACGTATACACTTGCCGATACTGCTTTTGGTTTTACGGCTAATACACATGGTAAATATGCAATTTCGATAGAAACGTCAATTAATCATATAGCAGCTATCCAAGCAGGAGATTATTTAATTGCCGAAGCTACTTTGGACTGTCAAAAAACCAAAGTAGGCTTTAATATAGTTGAGGTTAGGCGAGCAGACGAGCTAGTGGCACTTTTTAAGGGAGTAGTTTATAGAACGACTAAAGATTGGGGATAATTCCTGCGAAGGCAGGAATCTCAGGAAGATACGAGCCAGAACTATATTTTTTGAATAACTAGTTATCAAAGAGCAGAAGGAATAATTCCTGCGTAGGCAGGAATCTCAAAATATTGTTTAAATTATATTTAAAATGATAAAGTGGAGTAATGAGAAACTAGTCTATATGACAGCAAGAAATGACATTACTTAGTACAGTTTTAATAACAACAAGATACCTGCTTTCGCAGGCATGCGTATAGACGGAATCAGAACACCCATTGGGAGTTATAAAGGGAGCCTTAGCACCGTTCGCACCGATGATTTGGGGGCACATGTAATTCGCGAACTAGTTAAACGCAACCCAAATATTCCTTTGGATGCCTATAACGATGTTATTATGGGTTGTGCAAATCAAGCTGGTGAAGACAACAGAAACGTAGCGCGTATGGCACTGCTGCTGGCAGGACTGCCTTTCACCGTTCCCGGTGAAACAGTCAACAGACTGTGCAGCAGCGGGCTGTCTGCGATGATTCATTCTAACAGAGCGATTAAAGCAGACGATGGCGATTTGTTTATTGCAGGTGGCGTCGAGAATATGACTCGTGGACCCTATGTAGTAGCAAAGGCAAGTTCGGCTTTTGGGAACGATGCAAAAATGTATGATTCTAGCTTTGGTTGGCGTTTTGTAAACCAAAAGATGCACGATGCACGACTTATATGGCACAGATGGTATGGGTAATACCGCCGAAAACTTGGTCGAAAAATATAATATTAGTAGAGAAGATCAAGATGCGTTTGCAGCTTGGAGCCAAGCCAAAGCAGCAACTGCAAGAGAAAATGGACGGCTAGATAAGGAGATTGTAGCGATATCAATTCCGCAGCGAAAAAAAGATCCAATCGTATTTTCTAAAGACGAATTTATTAAAGCAGGAACTTCGGCAGAAATTTTAGCAAAACTCAGACCAGCCTTTAAAAAGGATGGAAGTGTAACCGCGGGGAACTCTTCTGGGTTGAACGACG
>QIIH01000001.1 GCA_003229235.1 Flavobacteriales bacterium
AAAAAGCAGTCGTTAAGAAAGCCCAGCTTAAATCGCGCTACAATTTAAGATTCGAGCGTAAATTCATTTATTTAGGGGTTTCACCTTTAGAGGTGATTAATCAAATTGTACTTACAAGTAAATTTTGTTTTAGAGAAATTTATGCGCGTCGCTCTGTTAATAATATCTACTTTGACGACCTAAACCATACCTTTTATAAAATGAATGTCTCGGGCGATGGTCTTCGAGAAAAGTACAGACTACGCTGGTATTCTGATCGATTTGAGATTATAGAGAATCCAACTATCGAGGTAAAGCGAAAGTTTGGGCTCACAGGTGATAAGTTTTCTCATAAGTTGCCCCAATTACAATTAAACTTAATAGAAACTTCACCTAAAGTTGTACCTCAAGAGATTCTCAAGCATATTGACGACGTTGAAATTAAATCTAAGTTTGAACGTCTACAACCCTCGTTGTTAAATAGTTATGAGCGTCGTTATTTTTTGTCTGATTGCGGCAACTACCGAATCACTATAGATTACAATATGGCATTTTATAATCCCAAGGCGCCAAATTATATGCATTCAAGAAAGATGCTGCCCGACGTGGTTTTGGAATTAAAATATCCTTTAGAATCTGATCGGGAAAGCAGAGAACTTACCCAAGATTTTAAAGTGCGTTTGTCTAAAAACTCCAAATACGTTCGTGGTTGTGATTTAGTTTATAATCAAAAATCTTAATTGTAGACAGCATTTTCTAAAAATTGTTGTTTTTATCACGCAACGAAAGCTACTTTTTAGCGTCTTAAAATAAACTGTTAAAGAGAGATTAACCCATGAAAGCAAAATTATTAACCCTATTTGTTGCACTAGCAACCGTTATTGGATGTAGTGATGATGGCGTTAGAACCGTCACAGCCGATGTTACCATTGCTGTTCCTATTACAATGTCGATTGTTGAAGTGCGTGAAAGCGTTGCTGTAGAATCGATAAGACAACTTTCGGAATCAGGAAAATTTTACGCATATCAAAACTTTATTTTGGTAAATGACGTAAACAAAGGGATTCACGTAATAGACAATACTTATCCCAGCCAACCGGTAAAAGTTGCATTTATTAATATTCCAGGGAATGTCGATATGGCGGTAAAAGACAATGTTCTATACGCCGATAGCTGGTTGGATTTGTATGTTTTTGATTTTTCAGATCCACTCAATATTACACTAATTAATAGACTTGAAGAAGTGTTGCCTCAACGCAGATTGCCTTTTCCAGAAGAAGCTTACGATGGAGATTTTAGTAATTTTGATTACGAACGCGACATCATAGTAGATTGGGAATTTAGAACAGAAGAGAGAGAGTTTACCTATAGCGATAACGGCGATCAATCTGCTGGCAATGATGCTTCTGCGGCAGAAGCAGGAGGCTCTGGAACAGGAGGGTCTTTAGCAAGGTTTAACATTGTTGGTGAATATTTGTATACTGTTCAGCAGGACCAGATACATACATTTAATATTAGTGAACTTAACAGCCCTGTTAAATTAGGCGAAGAATATGTTGGTTGGAATATCGAAACCATCTTCTCAGATGGATCATACTTATATATAGGAAGCGCAGATGGAATGTATATTTATTCGATCGATAATCCTGCATAATCCTGCGGCACCTAATTACTTGTCTAGTGTAAATCATATTCTTGGTTGTGACCCAGTAGTAGTGAAAGGTGACTATGCTTTTGTGACTATTCGAGGCGGTAATCTATGCGGACAACAGCTTAGTCAATTGGATATAATAGATATTAGTGATAAATCTAACCCTTTTATCGAAAATAGTATATCGATGTTAGAACCTTACGGATTAGGGGTAAAAAATAATCGATTATATGTAAGTGATGGGAGCAATGGATTAGTGCTATTTAATATAGAAGACCCAACCAATACTTTTCAAGAATTACGAT
>QIIH01000464.1 GCA_003229235.1 Flavobacteriales bacterium
GTAAGCTGTAACAGTGCCACGCAGGCGAGAGATTTGGCTCTTTTAGACGAAGCTTATAAAGTAACCAAAGTGCAGCCAGTTGATATGTTTCCGCAAACGCATCACGTCGAAAATGTTGTACTTTTAGAAAAAAGAAATTAATGGCCCCAAAAAAGCTATTTGGAGTTTTATTAAGCTGTCTTATCGTTTTAGGCTGTACTAGAGACGATATTTGCCCAGAAGAAACTGCGACCACTCCCTTGCTAGTAATTACTTTTAAAGACTTTGCCGATGGAGTTACACCAAAAGAAGTTCCTGGTTTACTAGTACTGGATGCCTTAGATATCACGAATGTCGTAGTGCCAACACAAACAACAGATTCTATAGCGATTCCGCTTAAAAATTTTAATAATATCACCCCATTTTTATTTGTTAGAGATAGCGATGCCGAAGAACCAGATGATGTTAACCCCGATCAGGTTTTTATTGCATATACGCTACGCGATGTTTACTTAAATAGAGCCTGTGGTTTTAGCGTCAATTATGACAACCTTTCTACGCTTACAGACGATTTAGACGACGATAACTGGATTTTAAGCTTACTAACCCTTGTAGATACCATTGATAATCAAAATGAGACGCATATTACCATTCTTCATTAGCATTTACTTAAGCGGCGTGGCAATCTCTATGGCACAAGACTCGACTGCCGTAATTGTAGATTCTGTTAAGGTAAAAGACCAGAAATATGGGCTTAGAGTAGGTGTAGACTTATCTAAACCAATACGCACATTGTTAGAAGATGGTTATTCTGGTTTCGAAGTCTCTGCCGATTTTAGATTCTCGCATCGATTTTATGCCGCAGTAGAATTAGGCTCAGAAAAAAAGGATAGGTTCGAAGATAATTTAAATTCGAAAGCTAGTGGTAGTTATATAAAAGTAGGTGTAGACTTTAATGCCTATAACAATTGGGTTGGCCTTAACAATAGCATCTTTGTGGGCTTGCGTTATGGGGTCTCGAGTTTTTCGCAGGAGTTGATTTCGTATAGCATCTATACTACAAATCAAACATTTTCTGAAACCGAATTGAGAGAAGTTAATTTAGAGTTTGGCGGTCTCACTGCCTCTTGGGCTGAGCTAATTGTAGGCATCAAAACAGAGTTATTACCTAATCTATTTTTAGGGCTTCAGCTGCAACTTAAACGCAGAATATCGGACACTAAGCCCGATAATTTTGACAACTTATACATTCCAGGATTTAACAGAACCTACGACGAATCTAATGTGGGAGTTGGTTATGGCTACTCCCTTAGCTATTTAATACCCCTATTTAAGAAGTAATTAATCCTGCTGTTTTTTAGTCTTTTTACTACCCGCATACATCTTATAACACACAAACCTGCTTTCTAGCTTTCCGTTGTAGAGTTTAATCTTTCTAGAGGGGCGCAAGCCAACATGCTTTAAGGCCTCCAAATTAGAGGTTATCATCCATGCTTGTGTATCAGGGTAGCCATGCTTTAGCGTGGTGCCTATATTGCCGTAAAATTTTTCGCCATCTACTGCGATACGCTCATCGTATGGAGGGTTAAAAACAATAAACAATGGTTTTTCGTTTAGTTTTTTAGTTGTAAAAAACTATCTCGATAAAGGCACCTAAATTGGCACTCGCAATGTTTTCTTTCGCTTTTTTAAGCACAAAAGCATCGGTGTCGTAGCCTCGTATTTTGTAATTAAAATCTACTATCTTTTTTAAAGCGGCTTCTTCGATAGTCTCATAAAGATCTACGTCAAAATCTGGCCAAAGCTCGAAGGCAAATTCTTCTCTATTTAAATTAGGTGGAATCTTACATGCAATCATAGCTGCTTCTGTAAGGATGGTTGCCCCCCCACACATCGGGTCTAAAAAATCGCACTGGCCTTGCCAACCGGTTTGCATAATCATACCCGCAGCAAGCACCTCATTAATTGGTGCGA
>QIIH01000213.1 GCA_003229235.1 Flavobacteriales bacterium
CGACCAATTACGGTTGCCAATTGCCCTGTAGATTGCTTCATGTGGTCTTGTAATTCTGCAATAAATCCTTTCCCAGAATGTGGGTCTACATCACGCCCGTCTGTGAAAGCATGAACAAAAACATCGGTTAAACCTTCTTGATATGCTGCAGTAAGCAAGCCTTTTAAATGATTTATGTGTGAATGAACACCACCATCAGAAACCAACCCTAAAAAGTGTACTTTTTTGTTATAAATTTTTGCATACTCAAAAGCTTGTTTTAAGGCAGGTTCGTCTTTTAAAGTGTCTTTAGAAAGGCTGATATTGATTTTAGCCAAATCTTGAAAAACAACTCGACCTGCGCCCAAATTAATATGTCCAACTTCGCTATTCCCCATTTGACCTTCAGGTAACCCAACATGCAGGCCATCTGTTCTTAATTGAGAACTTGGGTAGCTATTTGGTAGACTATCAATGAAGGGAGTTTTGGCCATTGAGATAGCCGAAACTGCCGGGTTTTGAGTAATTCCCCAGCCATCTAAAATCATTAATATTACTTTTTGCTGCATAACTAGGCTTTGCTGTAAAATTACGTCTTTAATTACGCATATAAAAGAAACCCATTATTCTTGAATTTGAAAGCTGGCACCCTGTTTGTCGATGGATGCGCTCTTTTTTTCTTTGCAAGTACTTGGGCTGGGTTTTAAACTTACAAGAGTTCAGGATTTATATCTAATATGTTGTTTTGCAGATAATTATCGACAAATTCTTTTGTAAAATGTTCACTGCCAATAAGTTTTTCTTCAGACAACATGGTTTTTATATCCAGCTTACGATATTGGGCTAGCATGGGTTTAGAAGTTGGCAAGTAGCTAAAGTGCCAAGGTTCGTATTTAAAGCCTTTACGATTTGGTTTGTCTGAATACACCTCATAAAAACCAAAAGATTGGGCATGTGTATTCATCCATTCTTTGAACTTACAAAAAGGTCCTTTTCCATGAAAATGTGCTGCTTGCAATACACTTTCTGGCCTTGTGGCATTGCCGTCTATCATATCGATATCGGTACCCCAATGGTGGCGAGACGTACCAGGAATTGTAGAATACTCGACTATCTTTTTAATAGCTTCTATAGGGGTAAGGCCTTCTGAAGTGAACGCTTTGTACTTTCTGGTCCAGATTGCATTTTGCCTATTATAGTTTCTGTAAGCAGATACCACTTCGATATTAAATCCGGCAGATTCTGCCGCATTTTGCAGTTCTATAAAGGCCATATAAGTGTTTGGTTCTAACTTATAATCGCTGCCTAAAAAATTAGGGGTGCCTTTACCAATTAAAATATCTCTGCTATAATCTTGTAACTGTCGCGCCTGTCCTAAATAGGGAACAAGAGATAATCCTGCTGCTGCAACCGCTGTTTTCTTAATAAAATTACGTCTTTGCATCTATTAATTTTTTATTGAGTAAAGGTCTATTGGGGCTCCTTCGTGGGTATCTTTCCCAACAAAATGCATTCCACACTTGATTAAAACTCGCGCCGATGCAGGATTGTTTACGGCTACATGGCCATAAATTTTTGTAAGCCCTAAGAAGTTAAATCCGTGATTAATGCAGG
>QIIH01000400.1 GCA_003229235.1 Flavobacteriales bacterium
TTTGCGAGTTAAGTGGTACCTCCAGGAATCGAACCAGGGACACACGGATTTTCAGTCCGTTGCTCTACCAACTGAGCTAAGGTACCTTCCAGCAGCTAAAAAAGCTGCGTCCTTTGAAGGAGGGTGCAAATATATATCTATTTTGGATTGTACAAAACATTAATTGTAAAAAAGTAGTAATAAAATATAGCTAGTTTTTGGCACAGGGTTCATTCACCTAAAAGAGCGCTTCGCTCTACTTTCAGGCAAATGTTCCTTTTTAACTTCTCGTGAAAATGCTTCAGCACAAAAGTGAGCTTTGCTCTACTTTAGTGCAAAACACATCTGCCTGCGGCAGCTGCCTTTTCTTTTTCCGCAACCTTATGAAAGTAAACTTTCAACGCTTGCTTAAAAAAGAAAAGTTACTCTTTTCAGAGTGCGTCTGCGAGTTAATAAATTAAGGTAGGGTTAACACTTTATAAAAATCCTGCTTTGTACATTTACGCCCAGTTAGTTAGATATGCAGCTTATAATCGATATTGGGAATACCCGAACCAAGTTAGCTCTCTTTGAACAAGACCTGTTGGTGACCGTAATTATGGTCGATCCCAACGATTTTGATGAGAGTTTTTCTAAATTAATAGAAGATATTGGCAGCGTTGATGCTTGTATTGTTGGTGCAACCGGTGAAACTCCGCAGGGAGTGATTAAAAAGCTGGAAGCGCATTTCCCTACTGTGGTTTTAGACCATACTGCAAAATTACCTTTCATTAATGATTATTCAACGCCTACTACTTTAGGTGTAGATCGAATTGCGTTAATTAGTGCAGCCGCAGTACAATATCCAGAATCTAATGTCTTGGTAATTGACGCCGGGACATGCACTACGTACGATTTTTTAGACCATCAAAATCATTACAAAGGAGGAGCGATTTCACCAGGTTTATCGATGAGATACGATTCATTGCATAATTATACAGCTAAACTACCAGAATTAGACCCAATAAGACCTGAAACCTTTATTGGAGATACAACTGCCAATTCAATACACAGCGGAATTGTCTATGGCCTTGTAAATGAGATAGAAGGTGCAATTGCACGATATAAAGAGCAGTTCCTAGATTTAACAATTATTTTAACAGGAGGAGACGCTCATTTCTTGCTATATCACTTAAAAAATGGCATATTTGCCAACTCAAATTTTTTATTAGAAGGGCTTAATTACCTTCTTACTCTTAACGATGTACATGATTAAACGTATTTTATTTGCAGCATTGCTTACACTAAGCACTCTGAGCTTTGGACAGACCAATACCGCATCGCCATATTCCTTCGGAGGAATTGGGTTAATTAATTTTCGCGGAACTGTCGAAATGAAGTCGATGGGTGGAATGAGCGTTTTTTCGGACAGTATTCATACCAATATCCAGAATCCGGCTACTTATGCCAACCTTCGATTTGCCAATTTTTCGATAGGAGGGCGTCACAACAGAACTTCTCTCAAATCGGACAACGAATCAGACAAGACTAAGGTTTCTAATTTAGACTATATTATTATTGGTATTCCGATGGGAAAATTCGGAGGGAGCTTTGGATTGTATCCATATAG
>QIIH01000257.1 GCA_003229235.1 Flavobacteriales bacterium
GCAAAAACTAAAGGCGAGGGTAGAAGCCTATGCTGGAAGCGATAAGCAAGAGTAGTAATGAATTACCTATTTTGCCCACAAAACGTTACTTTACCATTGGTGAGGTGAGTGAACTTTGCGCGGTAAAACCACACGTATTACGTTATTGGGAACAGGAATTTCCAGATTTAAAACCACATAAAAGAAGAGGGAATCGTCGTTATTATCAACGTCATGATGTGATGTTAGTGAGACAAATTCGCAGCTTACTATATGAAGAGGGATTTACCATTGGTGGTGCACGGCAAAGACTTTCGGGTGATGAAGCGAAAACCGATGCACAACATAGCCACCAACTTGTTCGTCAGATGCGTATGGAATTAGAAGAATTGCTGGTTATTCTTAACCGATAGGGATTAAGTTTAATAAAAAAGCACAGTTTTTTTAAGATCCATCTTTTCGGAATGCGCCAAAAGAGCGTATCGGAATAATAAAAATATTTATATTCAACATTATTGATGAGTGCTTACTTCAGGCTCTTCTTGTGGCGGGCAGGGGTAACAATACTCGCCATATAATTCACAACACTCAATCTCATCTTTAGCCTCTGGCGCTTCTTTGTGGGCATTTTTGTCATCAATCATGATGTATCTCTCTTCGGTATGGCTAATAAATTTAGACCGCACGTTTTATCTAATGTTTCCTAAGTTGGGAGATTGTAACTGCTCAGCTTGTTCTGTCTTCTGAAATGCCGACATTGAAAAGTCAGCAATGACTTCGATTGTTCGCTGAGTGATCACCGAAGTTACAAAAACAATCCCCTGATTGTTACTATCGGTAGAAAAAAATAAAACTTTAGCTATAACGATTAATCTGGTCACAGATATCGAAAATTTAAAAATGAAATAAATGGTGTTCGTCCGAAAAGCCATGGAATGGAGTGCTAAAACGGGGCGAAGTAAGCTTACGCAACTTCCGTAGTCTGAGTTAATGATCAGTAAGCTGAATATACCCGTAGCGTTTGGAGTTTAGGTGTTAGAACGAGTCCTGTTTATTTCATGGCTAGACAAAATGACGAGTAATAGTCGTTCTGTTGCGAGGAGTTTTAACAACGCTATGAAATTATGAAATAAAGAGGGCGTGCTATAACGCCTAAATCCCAAGCGCCACGGGTATAGAGCTATGGATAATCTTCTACCTGAAGGTGGTTTGTGTTTGCAAAATTAGTTAGAAATGAATAAAGCATAGGTGATTCTTCTTCCAGGTCTTTGGTCACTACGACACAATTTATACCTTCTACTAATGCGATTTGGACTTTTGGATGGTATTTAATTCGCCTTCCGGGTCCTGATGACCCTACAGCCGTTGCTAACCGCTGGGCCCAATCACTAGGGCGGAATTTAGCGCCGCTGGTTGTGATCCCCTTTATTAAGATTTTTTCCGTTGCCATGATTGTTGTTTAGTATTTGCTCTTTCTGTAATTCATGCCGTGATTATTATGAACGGTCTTAGTAGCTTATTCTATCACTTGACATTAAGGTCTGCCACATAGATGTTTTAATTCCGGATGTGTTTTTAATCGCTTGTAGTCTTCAGGGCGGTCTATATC
>QIIH01000228.1 GCA_003229235.1 Flavobacteriales bacterium
CCTGCTCACGACCAATGCATTTTATGCAATGTTGTGCTGCGTTTTAATTTTTCTTTCTCCAAATAATTGATTGAACCGTATGTGAATGTCATTCCCTGATATAGGTTGACCGTTTTTAACTTAAAAAATTATGTTGAAAACGAAAAAACGAGTACTTAGAAGACGGAACTTCTCAGAAGGTTTTAAATTGCAGATTGTATATGAATACGAAAGTGGTCAGTATAGTGTATCGGAGCTAGGTCGGCTTTACGATTTAGCTGTTCAATTGATTTACAATTGGATTTACAAATACTCGAAGTACAACAAGAAATCAATACAAGTAGTGGAGATGAAAAATAGCGCACAGCAAAAGCTCAAAGATTTAGAACAGAAGGTGAAAGGTTTGGAGCAAGCATTGGGACGCAAACAAATGAATATCGACTACCTAGAAAAGATGATTGATTTGGCAAAGGATGAGTTTGATATCGATATTAAAAAAAACTCAAACACCCTACCCTCTGGTGGTTCCAAGACAATAGGAACCAAGTAAACTTCAGTCTGAATAGTCTATACCGATTTCTGGGTTTGAGCAAACAAGCCGTTTACCAAAGCAGACAACGCCAGCACGTTTTTGATAATGAGCTAGCAGAACTGGTACAGCAAGCAGATATTTTAAAAGAAGAACACCCAGGTTGTGGGGTAGAAAAAATATATTACACCTTAAAACCCAGATATTTAGGTCGAGATAAATTTTGTGACTTGTTCCTGTCAATGGGTTTTGGTATTAGAAAGATAAAAAACTACCACCGAACCACCTTTCCAACACATTTAAACTATCCTAACTTAATAGAAGGCATGCAGCTTACCCGTCCATATCAGTTGACACAGAGTGACATTACTTACTTCCCACTACACGGAAAGCATTATTATATCGTCTTTATTATCGATGTGTACACACGTGAGATAGTGGGCTACCAGGTGAGTGACCACATGAGAGCTGAGGCCAATCTTCGGGCTTTGCGTATGGCTTTTAAACAAATGGCTTTCAGTCAAGGAAACCTAATACATCATTCGGACCGAGGTAGCCAATACGGAAGTAAAATCTACATCGACGCCTTAAGAAAAAGAGGTGCTTCTATAAGTATGGGGCTGATGGCAACAGACAATCCTTATGCAGAACGAATAAACGGAATAATTAAAAATGAATACCTAAACCTATGGGAAATCAAAGACTTAAAAGATTTAAAATTGAAAACAAAAAGAGCGGTAAATCATTACAATAATAAGAGACTCCACCGTGGACACAAGATGAAATATACACCCCTTGGATTTAAAAAAGAATGGCTAAATTTAGAAGCCCACGAAAGACCGAAGGTGATTATTTACACCGAAGGAAGAGTAAATCTCAACGGGGCATCGAACCCCGAAGAGATTTGCCCACAAGAAGAACCTCAGGCTTATAATTGCCCGATGGAAATCAAATAGAATGTTGAACCAAAACGGTCAACGGTATTTAGGGAAGTACAAGGGTTAATTATTAAGTGTTAACTATCAAGGGTTAATTATTAATTAAGAGTTTCTCTGTGAAGCTCTGTGTCTTCTTT
>QIIH01000282.1 GCA_003229235.1 Flavobacteriales bacterium
GTTCGTCAAAAAAGACAACTTGTTTATTTCTGTCCCTTACCTGCTTAATGGCATCGCCAAAGTGATCCATTTTTGAAGAAGATCGCAGTAAAAAGGAATCGAAGCCGGCATATTTTTGAGCGTCTAAAGGAATCCATAGATCATCTCTGCTGCTATTTTCGAAGCTCGAAGTAGCGAAAGGAAAAATAACTACTTCAAATTGCAGGCCTTTAGAGGAATGCACCGTCATAATTTTAACGGCATCAACCTCTTGAGTTAGTGAGACAGTTAAATCTTCGCTTTTTTGATCCCAATAGGCTAAAAACCCTGACAGCGTTGCATCGTTGTTTTGTTCAAAATCATAAATATGTTCTTGTAAGGCTCTCAAAAAGGCATCGACATTATCTTGAAGCTCAAAAGACTGAATTAGATATTCCACGGCCTCGTAGAGTTCTTTGCTTTCTATTTCTAAAAATGAAAAGTTAAACCCTGCCGTAATCCAAAGCTGTTCTAATTGATGTCTGTTAAAATCTAGCCCCTTTTTTAAATAGTCGTGTAAATCAGTATTGGTATTACCATGGGCATGCAAAAAGCGCAACACTTCGAATCTAGCCTCTGCATTGTCCATATTAACCAACAAGCGAAGCATATTGATTATAAACTGGACCAAATCAGAATTAGTAACAAGGACACTATCTGTCGACTGAACCAAAATCCCCTTTTTTTTAAGATAATTGGCCATTAATCGAGCTTCGTCTTTTTTTCTTGTTAAAATGCAAATATCTTTTAGGCTGTAACCACGCGATAGGCAATCTTGGAGTATCCCCTCCACTTTAGGCAGAATTAACTCCTGTATCTCTTCTTTTTTGCCATCTTCGACAAAAGAAAGTTGTACAAAGCCACCTTCTTTAGGGGTTGTTTTTTGCTTATTCCCGTCGATATAAAGCGTTTTGTATGCGTCATCACTTAAGTATTGAGCCGCATAAGTAAAAAATTGATTGTTAAATAAAACGATTTCGCTATAACTACGATAATTAGTGTCTAAGGTTTTGGGAGTTGGGTTGGTACTAAACGGACTATTTCCTTCATATAAAGAAATAAATTGCTCTGCAGCACCTCCACGCCATCGATAAATAGCCTGTTTGGCATCTCCCACCATCATAAGAGTTCCGGAGGAATCGCTACTGTATTCTTGCGCTAGAGCGTTCTCGACCAAGGGCTGCAAGTTTGTCCATTGCATTTGAGAAGTGTCTTGAAACTCGTCGATAAAAAAGTGACGATAGCGGTCTCCCAAACGTTCATAAATAAATGGAGCGGGTTGGTCTTTAATTTGTTCGTTAATGCGCCTGTTAAATTCGGTAATGGTTACTAAGTTGAGTTCTTTTTTTAAAGTTTCAAATTCGGTATTAATGGCCCGTAGCACAGAGAGTGGCACCAACCCTTTCGTGAGAGCGGCATTAAGAGCATACTCAAAAAGGGCTTCTTTAGATTCTAAAAACAAGGCCTCTATTTGAGATCTAATTGCATCAATAATCGCCTTTTTATCTTCGGATTGAGTTTTTGTGTAAAAACTCACTTCGCTAATATTTGTACGCATTTT
>QIIH01000474.1 GCA_003229235.1 Flavobacteriales bacterium
TGTTATCACTGGATGATAACTATACTATAGCAGAATTCTAGAGAAATTTCTAACGCTTAGTTAAGGGGCGTAGTGAACGGGCGCTTTTTTTGCGCTCTTTGCAAAAAACGTGCGGGTTTGCGGAGTGATCTTCCCCCGATAAAATGGACACATGATTTTTCATGCAGCTATTTTCTCATATTCTATTGGCGAGCAATAACCAATTCCTGAATGCAATCGATTCTTATTGTAGAAATGGTTTATGTAACTGTTTAGAGCATAGCGTAGATCTGACATAGTTGTAAATTGTCTACCACGAATAAGCTCAGCTTTTAAACTATGAAAATACGATTCCATATGGGCATTATCAGTACACTGTCCTAATCGATTCACACTGGGTCTCATCTTATTTTTTAATAGCGCATTTCTAAATGTATTCCCAGTAAATTCGATTCCTCTATCAGTATGAAAAATTAAACCGTCGCTCGGCTTTCTTTCTTTAATTGCTCGATTTAAAACTGTTAGAGTATCGATTGTTTTTCTTGTTTTCGACAAACTCCAATTTAATATTCGTCTTGAATAAAGATCCATTATTACAATTAAGTAGCGGTGTTTATTTCCAACTTTGATGTAAGTAATATCCGATACCCAGACTTGATTTATTTTCGTTGGTTCTGGTTGATCAAGTCTCAAATTTGTACCTCGTTTTGTAAAACGTTTTAACCCAGGTTGTCTTCGTGTCACTTTAACTACTCGTCCCTGTAACCAATGTGCTTGCATTAGGCGTTCAACGCGCTTCTTACCAATCTTGATACCTTGTTTTTGTAGTGCTTTGTGTACTCGTGGACTGCCATAGTTACCTCGACTTTCACGATGAATTTTAATTATCTTTGTTGATAATTGTTTATCTTCGATTTCGCGTTGCGATGTTTCTCGGTTAAACCAGGCATAATAACCACTACGAGAGACATTGAGCCATCCACACATCGATACTATTCCGAGTTCTTTGCCGTATTTTTTGATAAAGCCGAATCTTTCTGTTGTTCCTCCGCGAGAAACCGTTGCCACTTTTTTAGCAGGTCATTCTCCTGTCGTAAACGTGCATTTTCGTTTTCTAATTTTTTAACTTTGCTCAGTGCTTTAATGTCTTTTGTCATTGTCTTTCTTCGTTTGTCAGGTAGTATCTTTCCTTCTCGGTATTCTTTTCGCCATAGCGATAACATATTACGATGGATGTCGAGCATCTCTGCTACATCGTTCACTTTTACTTCTTCATGTAAACTAAGTTGTACTGCTTTTACTTTAAATTCAGTTGTATACTGTAATGTCTTTTTTGGTTTTGTATATCGTGGCATTTCTTCGCACCTCATCTATTGTTAGATTTTGGTGTCCACTTTAACGGGGGAACTTCAGAGTCAACTTGAACTTCTTGTTAGCTTCTATTCTAGTTTTCACCGTTGTTAATAGTTTCTCACGATTCACCTTTAAATAAGCCACATACTTTATATAGAAAAAACCAAGCAATAATAAAGTTTATTATTGTAAATATAATACCTAATACTTTTATTTCTATGGATGATACTGCATACATAGC
>QIIH01000366.1 GCA_003229235.1 Flavobacteriales bacterium
TGGGTTGCCTTAAAAGGGCGGTCTATATCTGCCAAAGATGCTTTAGAATCACCACGTACTAAATACGATTGTATGCCTTGTAATTCGCAAAGTCGCTCAAACAACATAGCATATCCTTCACATACGGCATCCCCTTGTACTAAGACTCTTTTTATTAAATCTTCTCTGAATTTTTTTTGCTTCTTATTGCGATCTTTAATTGTAGTATAAGAATAATCCAAGACCTTATATTCGTCTGGATTGTAGGCAATATTATTAATGATCCAACCGTAAATAGCTCGAACTTTATCTTCTTCTGATGCAAAGTCACGACTAATAAAAGCCGACAGCTGTTCTGGACTATCTAATTGGGTAGGATATAATTCGAGAATAGCATCAACACGCGCGTAGTCTTGCGCAAACACATCGCAAACGTTCACAAACAAAAACATTCCTATCAAGGTAATTTTCGTTATCTGCTTTTTAATGAATAGTATTTTAGGGATCATAATAAGTAGGTTTTACCGCCAAATAATTGAAATCTTTAGAGTAGTGTGTATAAAATTGGTCTGCTTGGCGCCGCATCGTTCACCATATTAGCAACTTGTAAATTAAGCAAATAATCGCCGTCTTCTATTGTATTTGCTATATAAACAAATTCTGTAATGGTAGCAGTCATTCTCGGCAAATTATCTATATCCCAAAAAGCTTTATGAGCTAATAAGGCGCCTTGGTCTTTCTCTTTATCTACAGAAGGTGTATCTATCAATAAATGCTGTACATCGACTTTACACAAATATTGAGCCGCTTCCTGGGTCAAATAAGGCCAGTTGGTATGCGACCATTGTTTGTGTTGTTTTTCTTTGTGATTGGGACGGGTTCTTATAACTAATGCTTCTGGGGTAGCATCCTTTAAAGCATCGATAATATGATCTTTTGTAATAATCATATCTCCCTTAGATATCTTAGGTTGAATTGTTATGAGCTCAGCCTTAAAATAATAGGTGCGTATGGCATCCTGTACCGAATTAAATGCAGCAGTGATATGCCCGATACCCTCTGTGTGTGTTCCGTGAGCGTGCGGGTTAAAAGTGATAGTTCTGAAGTTTACAAAGCCACCCTTAGCGACCTCGGCTACAAAATTATCGCCTTTTACCGGTACTATTTCTGGCCCCTTTAAATACCAAGCTGTTGGGTTGGTCACTTCTGCAGTTAAGGGAAGTGAAATATCGATGGGTGCAGAAAAATCTACAATTAATTGTTCTCCCTTATGTAAAATCGTAGCTCTCAATGCACAGTTGTTAGTTTATAAAAGTAATCTAATTTAAAAAAGCAGTTTAAGAAATCCTAAACAAGCTGGCGGCAATTCCGTCAGATAAAAACTTGCCTTTGGGAGTTATATGCAAACAATCGTCTATGTACTGCAACAATCCGTCTGCTATTTGAGATTCAGCCTGCTGTACCAAATAACGGTGATAGTCTTTACCGAAGTCTCTTTCAACTTTAGTTAAAGAGACGCCCCACATGGTTCTTAAGCCCGTCATTATATACTCGTTAAATTGATCGGCTGTGCTAAGAACTTCCCATAGATTTTATGTACTTAACATTATTAGAGACGTTCCAACTTCGAATAATTCCGTTGAAGGAATGTGCTCCTGGACCAATTCCTATATAAGACTCACCTTGCCAATATGCCGTGTTATTTTGAGAGAAAAAACCAGGTTTCCCAAAATTGCTAAACTCATAATTCACAAACCCATTCTTCTTGGTGAACTCAACTAGAAACTCATAATGCTCCTGAGCTAAACTGTCGTCTATTGGCGATACAACACCTTTACTAATCATACTTGCTAGGGCAGTTTTTGGCTCTACAGTTAACGCATAACTAGATAAATGAGGTACGCCAAGGTCTATAACTTTTTGCAGGTTTTGCTTCCATCTATCTAAGGTCAAACCAGGAACTCCGTAGATTAAATCGATGCTGCTATTTTCAAATAATGCAAGAGCCATTTTTACACTCTCTAAAGCCTGAGTTGCATTGTGAGCTCGGTTCATAAAACGCAAATC
>QIIH01000453.1 GCA_003229235.1 Flavobacteriales bacterium
CCAAATCATAATCCACATAAATTACCAGACTCCAAATAGTAGCACGCAACCTGCGTTGCGTGCGCAGATAGTAATATGGCGGTTGAACCGCCATAATGGTTACCGCCTTGCAATAACGACGTTTATTGACGATGTTTGTCGAATAAACCCAGAGGGTTTCTTCGTTCGTAAACAGAACACCACGGGTTTACACGTGGGTATCTATTCGTCTTTGCGAGGCCACAGCCGAAGCAATCCAGCGTTGTTTTCGTCGTCATCCACCCATAGTCCTTGCGAGTGCAAGCAATTCACATCATTCTTTTCTAAATCTCAGCGGTTTAACCGCTGAGATTTAGAAATGAATGCAATACAGTGAGAATAAAGTATAAAAGAAATAGCGGGCCGAAAGGTCCGCTATTTTGTTTTTATTGCGCGCAAAGCCCTTCTTCCAGATAGGTTTACTACATTTTTTTGAACCCTAATCCTTTCCTCAAGATACTCTTGACGCTCTGGTAAACTAAGAGGGGTTGCGCGACAATCTGTATGTGTGCAGTTACTTCTCTTGCGAAGATATTCTTCACACTTGTCGCAGTAGTAATTTGGCACGTTTTCTACGTCCAAATCTCTTTCCCAGTCGGCAAGCATCGCAGTGCACATTTTTACCTCCTTTTTAAAGAACAAATATCGTGTCTCTGTAGAATACTTCCCCATTTGAAAAAAGGCAAGAATACGAGTACCATTAGAATGATGGCTATTTTTAACGCAAAACAAAAACCTAATAAAAAAAATAAAAAGTCTGCACCATCTGCATTGCAACGAATCTTAACCTTGATGGATTTATCAAATAAAGGGGATAAAGAGTTTGTTACAAGAGCCTACAAACTTACACGCAAAGCTCATCGTGGTCAAAAACGATATTCAGGGGAGGCATATTTGGAACATCCAATTGCAACAGCCGAATATCTTGCAAAACTTGGAATGGGTCCAACTATTGTTGCCGCGGGATTGCTTCATGATTCAATCGAAGATAGTGATATTACAAAAGAAGAAATAGTTAAAGAATTAAGTGAGGATGTTTATGAACTTGTTGAAGGAGTAACAAAACTTGGGAATGTTCGTTATCATGGTGTTAAGCGACACACAGAGAGTCTTCGAAAACTTTTTGCTGCAACATCACAAGATGTACGAGTAATGATTATAAAACTTGCAGATAGACTACATAATGCAAAAACTCTTAAACACGTTCCACGAGACGACAAGCGAGAGCGTATAGCAAACGAAACCTTGGAAATTTATGCTCCAATAGCCGATAGGCTCGGAATGGGTTTGATGAAGCGAGAACTTGAGGATGCTGTCTTTCCTTATGCATATCCAGAAGAGTATAAAAAAGTTTTAAAGATTTTTAAGGATGCAGGTGGTTATGATTTAAAACGTCTTGAGCATATTCATAATAACGTTAGAAAAAAAATTGCAGAATATGGTATGAAAGATTTTCATACAACTAACAGAGTTAAGGGGCTATATAGTTTTTTTAGAAAACTTGAACGGAAAAATTGGGATGTTACAAAAATATTTGATATT
>QIIH01000448.1 GCA_003229235.1 Flavobacteriales bacterium
ATAAACCGATGATTAGCTCTTTTTATCCAATGTAGCATTAAAAGCATACACCATTGGGAGTTTTCTGTCCATATTTTTTATACGAAACTTTTTAGACTCAAACTCTATAGTATGAGAAAAACAATCGTATGGCGAATAATCAAATTCTTGCAATGTATTTATGGTAAACTCTTTGTTTATAAGTGCTTGTATTACCGAAGATAGGCTATGATTCCATGTGACATAATCTGTAGTTAAATCGGCGTCTTTTTGAGCATAGGTACCGTCAAGGGATTCTACAATAGGCCCATCGTTAAAATAATTGTATTTAACCTCTTTAAAATCGTCGTCGAACATCCAAACAACAGGGTGAAACTCTGCCATTACAAATCGCCCGCCACTTTTAGTGAACTGTGCAACGATGTTTGCCCATTGTTCAATATCTGGCAGCCAGCCAATGGTCCCGTAACTAGTAAAGACTAGGTCAAATTGCTCATCTAAATGTTGAGGTAAATCGTATAAGTCGCAGCAAATAAAACGGGCGTTGCTGTTTGTTTTTTGTGCTAATTCGGTGGCTTTATCTATAGCCGCATTAGACAAATCGACACCGGTTACAGTCGCACCTAAACGTTCTAGAGAAATAGTATCCTGCCCAAAATGACATTGTAAATGCAAGACTTTTTTGTCGGTTAAATCGCCAAGAAGGTCTAGCTCGATACTGTTTAAAGAGCTTCCGCCTTTTATAAATTCTTTTACCGCATAAAATTCTGAAGTGAAGTGCAATGCAGTTCGCTTGTTCCAAGAGTCTTTATTTATCTTTTTATAATCCATTAGGCTATCTCATGGCCTAAAGAAGCCTCATAAATTTTAAACCATTGCTGGTGATTCAGTTTAATATTTAATGCCGCTACCGCAGATTTAATTCGTCTAATATTGCTGCTACCTACTATAGGTAAAATTCCCAAAGGATGATTTAAAAGCCAAGCGTACATCACTTGAGAAACATCATCTAATTCGAGTTCAGAAGCGACTTGATGTACAGCTTTAACTACGGGCGATTTTATATAGTCATCTTTAAAGAAGACGCCGCCACCAAGAGGAGACCAAGCCATTGGATAGATACGTTTTTCTAATAAATAATCGATATTTTGGTTGTTAAAATGCTCTAAACATCCTACAGAGAGCTCTATTTGATTGGTTACTAAAGGCATATCACAATAGCTTTGCAATGAGTTAAACTGTGTTGGCGTAAAATTAGAAACGCCAAAATGTCGCACCTTTCCAGCTTGTTTTAAACTGTCAAAAGCTTGGGCTACTTGAGCAGGATCGTAATATGGCGAGGGTCTGTGTAATAAGAGTATATCTAAGCGGTCTGTATTTAAATTTTTTAATGATTGCTCTGCCGAATCGATAATATGTTTAGCCGAATAATCGTAATGCTTAATGCTGCGATTAGGGTATTTATCAGAAAGCAACATGATTCCGAATTTGCTTACTAGTTGTAACTTATCTCGAAGGCTAGAATTATCTTTTAAGGCTTTACCAAAAATAGCCTCGCATTCGTAGTCGCCATAAAT
>QIIH01000431.1 GCA_003229235.1 Flavobacteriales bacterium
TAGTATGCATTAATGGGAAGATTTGAGACTGAAACTCGGGTAAGCCCCCTTGTAAGCCTTGGCCTCCACCATCTTGGATAAAGCTACCCACAGTACTCACATCAATTCCGCCAATAATTGTAATCCCAGCTACAACCAAAATTGCGATCAAAGCCGCAGGAACCTTTTTAGTTAGTTTAGGTAAGCCAAACATGATTCCCATGGTAAGCCCTACAAAGGCAAGCATTTTCCATAGTGCGCTGTTAACGAATATAGCAGAGAACCATTCGCCAGGTTGTGACCAAATCGAAACTCCTTCAGGAATTGCTTCTGGAAATAATCCTAATTGTGATAAAAAGATCACGATAGCCAGCCCATTTACAAAGCCCATCATTACAGAATGCGGAATAAGCCTTACAAATTTCCCTAGTTTAAAAATCCCAGCAATAATTTGTATTAAACCCACTAAAAGTAAGGTGATAAATAACCATTGTAGGCCTAAGTTTTCGATTGGATTTGCAAGCGCTGCGCCAACATCGTTTCCCGATTTTACCAAATAAACCATCACTACTGCCATGGCACCGGTAGCCCCTGATATCATTCCGGGGCGGCCTCCAAATAATGCTGTTACAATTCCCATCATAAAGGCGCCATAGAGCCCCACAAGAGGGTCAATTCCAGCGACAAAGGCAAAAGCCACAGCTTCAGGAACCAGGGCTAGGGCAACGGTTAGCCCGGATAGAATGTCATTTTTGGGTTGTGCAGTAAAATTCTTTAAAAAAGTTGTCATGGCCTTGGGCTAAAAAGCTGCAAAGATACGGCTTTAGATTTTTTCTAAACCTAAGTGGTTTATCTAATTACTTGTCCGACTTCCACTTAATATTACAGCCAATACTAGGTTTCTGATCTACCCGCTGCGGATTATTATTTAAAATATTATCAAGCGATTCTCTTAAGTCTCGCCCGTTAACAGGAATGCCATTGGCCGGCCTCGAATTGTCTAATTGGCCACGGTAAACTAGTTTTAAGTTGTTGTCAAACACATAAAAATCTGGAGTGCAAGCAGCGTTATAGGCCTTGGCAACTTCTTGAGATTCGTCATACAAATAAGGGAAAGAAAATTTATACTTACGCGCGTTGGTATACATATGCTCGGGCCCATCCAAAGGATAGTTAATAGCGTCGTTACTCGAAATAGCAGCAAATCCGAAGCCAGTAACATGGTAATCGTTTGCCACACGAACAATTTCGTCGTTTATATGTTTTACAAAAGGACAATGGTTGCAAATAAACATGATGACAGTCCCTTTTTCTCCTCTAATTTCACCTAATGACAATTTGCTGGGGCTAAGTGTATCTTGAAGTGTGAAATCGGGAGCGATCGTTCCTAAAGGAATCATTGTGGATTCTGTTTTAGCCATAGCGAGTGTTTATTTACTTTATAGGTCGGGTTATTGCCGTGTAAGTTACAGTTAAAGATACGGGAGAATTGTTTATTTTTAACAGCATTCAAATACAATTTATTATGGATTTAAGCTGGGACGATTTTTCTAAAGTAGATATGCGTGTTGGTACT
>QIIH01000345.1 GCA_003229235.1 Flavobacteriales bacterium
TTACAAATTTTACACTTTTTGTTTAGCGTCGCAAACGCCGATGGGCATGTAGACAAATCAGAAGTTGAAGAAATAGGTCGAATTGCAGGTTTTTTGGGGGTGAATGTTGGCGAATTTGAAAGTATTAAGGCAATGTTTTTTAATAGCGCAGATGCCGCATATAAAATCCTCGAAATTGAACGTTCTGCTACAATTGCCGACATAAAAAAAGCATACAGAACCATGGTCAAAATGTATCATCCTGATAAACTAGTTCACATGGACGTGGCCTATCGCAAAGGTGCAAAGGACAAGTTTGGAAAAGTCCAAGAGGCGTATGAGTCTTTGCAAAAAGAACGCAATTTTTAGCGTTTTTTTTAATTCAAATTTTTAGACAAGCCTAAAAAATAATTTTTGTTAAGGTAAAACATGTATCTTTGCAGCGATGTATAGTTTATCAGAAGAAAATTATTTAAAGGCAATTTTTCACCTGCAAGAAGAGTCAAAGGATGCAGTGAGCACCAATGCGATTGCCGAACGTATGGACACTAAGGCCTCTTCTGTGACCGATATGGTTAAAAAACTTTCAGAAAAATCTCTCGTTGTTTATATTAAATACCAAGGGGTTCATCTAACCGAAGAAGGTAGACTTGTTGCTGTTAAAGTGATAAGAAAACATCGATTGTGGGAAGTATTTCTAGTAGACAAGCTCAATTTTTCTTGGGATCAGGTACATGATATCGCAGAGCAATTAGAACATATTCAGTCTGAAAAGCTTATCGATAAACTCGACACATTTTTAGGACAGCCTAAGTTTGATCCACACGGCGACCCTATTCCAGATAAACAGGGAAATTTTTCGCAAACGCATAATAAGGTCTTGTCAGATTTAAGAGTCACCAACATAGGAATATGTGTGGGCGTAAAGGAATCTGAAGAAGAGTTTTTACAGTATTTAAGCCGTCATGATATTGGGATAGGGAGCCAAATCACGGTTTTAAACAAAGAAGAATACGATGGCTCTATGCTCGTTGAGATAGCAGGAAAAGAGCTTTTTATTTCTGTCGAAATAGCCAACAACATTTATATAAATTAAGTACTAAAGATATGATCCGCATTTTATTAGTTTTGGTTTTTTTAGTAAGCGCAAGCATTGCCTTTGGACAGGAGACCAACGAATTGGGCAATTTAATTACAGACCGCCCTGATGCTACCGAATCGCCGAACACAATGCCTGTTGGATTCTTGCAATGGGAAACAGGTAGCCTTTATATAGAAGAAGAAAAGGGCAACGTATTAACTAAGGCTACAATTTTTAACACGAGTTTGGTGAGATACGGACTTCTCGAAAACTTAGAACTGCGCTTAGGATGGAATTTTACAGAAGTAAAAACCGAAGTTCTAGGGGTAGAAACGCATGGCGTTTTAAGTGGTTTTGAACCATTACTCATTGGTGCAAAAGTTGCAGTGGCCAAAGAAAAAGGATGGATACCAGAGATTGGATTACTTGCGCATTTGTATTTGCCTTTGTCGGCGAGCACAGATTTTAGACCAGAATCTACTGGAGTAGAC
>QIIH01000046.1 GCA_003229235.1 Flavobacteriales bacterium
GTTTCTACTCAAGAAGCAATCCTTGATTTAGGCGTTCAAAATCCGTTAACGGAGCTTATGACTCGCGAGGGATATGATGTGTTAAATACACGAGGAGAAGATCTAGACTTAGATGTTTCGACGGTACGAGATTCTGATAGACCGGTACTAACGGCCTTCGAAATTCTTGAGCATTTAGTTTCTCCTTTTTCGCTTTTGCAAGAATCGTCTGCAACCAAACTAATTGCCTCTGTACCGTTAAAATTGTGGTTTGCATCTGCCTATCAAAACAAATTAGACGAAAGAGACAGGCATTTTCACGAATTTGAAGATTGGCAATTCGACTGGCTATTAGAAAAAGCTGGCTGGCAGATTATTAGGAGCGAAAAGTTTACAAATCCAATAAACAAAGTTGGCTTTCGCCCAATTTTACGTCGTTTTACCCCGCGTTATTATTTAGTTTATGCACAACGCTCCAAAAAATGAATTTCTATATTGTAATACCAGCACATAACGAAGCCGATGTTATCGAAGGCACGTTGGTATCGCTTCTAGAACAAACTTTACCTCCTAAAAAAGTTATCGTTATAGACGATAATTCTACAGACCAAACTTTTAACAAAATTACAGAGCTCGCTCAGAAATATAGCAATTTAGCTGTAATTAAAAACAACCACGAAGAACAAGAACACTTGCCAGGGGCTAAAGTAATTCGTGCATTTAACGTCGGACTTAGAGAACTTGATCAAGGCTACGATGTGCTCTGCAAATTTGATGCAGATTTAATATTTCCTGATAATTACTTAGAGACCTTAGCCCAAATTTTTACACAAAACCCTAATTGTGGAATAGCTGGCGGCTTTTGTTATATTCAGAAAGAAGGAGAATGGAAATTAGAGAATCTAACCAATAAAGATCATATCAGAGGCGCCTTAAAAGCATATCGTAAAGATTGCTTTAAAGATATTGGAGGATTAAAGCTCGCCATGGGTTGGGATACTGTAGATGAGATAAAGGCAAAATATAATGATTGGAAGGTTATTACAGACGAAGCTTTAGTTGTAAAGCACTTAAAACCTACTGGCATTACATATGGCAAAAAATCAAAATACAATCAAGGAATCGCTTTTTATTGTATGCGATACCGACCTTTACTCACTTTGTTGGCAGCGTTAAAACTCGCATGGCGTAAAAAAAGTGCTTTGTATTTTTTAAATTGCATTATTGGCTTTTCTAAGGCTACTTTTAACAAACCCGCTTTTTTGCTAAACGCAGAAGAAGGAAAATTTATGCGCAGAATGCGATATAAAGCGCTTAAAAATCAACTTTTTAATTAAATAATTATGAAAATTATCGGCCATTTACTGTCTTTGTTAATGTTGATAAGCAGTTGTAAAACTGCTAATGACACCCAATTACACGAGACTTTAGAAGTTAAAAAGCCTAAAAATGTAATTTTAATGATTGGAGATGGCATGGGTCTGAGTCAAGTTTCTGCCAGTGTTTATTTTAAAGATTCGCCAAGTAACTTCGAGCAATTTCCTGTTGTAGGTCTTATTAAAA
>QIIH01000476.1 GCA_003229235.1 Flavobacteriales bacterium
GACGGAATCGATTTTTCTTCTAACGATTATCTGGGCTTGGCATCTAATCCCGATCATTATTTGCGTGCTCATAAGCGCTTGATAGATTCAAATGTGCTACAAAGTGGAGCGGGTGGTTCGAGACTGCTTACAGGAAATCATCGGTTATACGATGAGGCCGAATTTGTGCTTTCTCGGTTTCACAAATGCGAGGCCGCTTTAATATTCTCTAGCGGATACACAGCAAATCTTGGGCTTATTGGCGCAATTGCTGGCAAAGATAGTATTGTGCTTTATGATGCGCTGTGTCATGCATCTATTCGAGAAGGTATAAGCGTGTCTAATGCTAAATCTTATAAATTTTCTCATAACGATTTAGATCATCTCGAGCGATTAATTACAAAGTACGGCAATGGTATAACAAGCGTTTTTGTAGTTACAGAAAGTGTGTTTTCTATGGATGGAGATTCCCCAGATTTAGTTAAAATGGCAAGCTTGTGAAAGCATCAATGTTATTTTATTTTAGACGAAGCACATGCTGTTGGAGTATTTGGCGATAATGGAGAAGGATTAGCACAACATTTAAATATTCATGAAGATGTATTTGCAAGAGTAATCACTTTCGGAAAGGCGCTAGGAGGCCATGGAGCTGCGGTTCTAGGATCCAAACAACTCTCAGATTTTCTCATCAATTTTTCGAGACCTTTTGTTTATACCACTGCGTTGGCCCCTATTACAATTGCTAGTATTATTGAAAGCTATAATTGGCTACAAAATTCTGATGAATATACTCAGGCCAGAGAACGATTAAATCGCAATATATCATTAGTGCGATTAAGTATTAAAAATAAAGGAATAGACAACGCTTTTATTGAGAGTAATAGCCCCATTCAAAGCTATTTTATTACGGGTAATAGCCATGTAAAAGCAGCAGCTATTAAGCTCCAAGACGCCAGAATGGATGTAAGGCCAATTATGGCGCCTACAGTAGCTAAAGGAGAAGAGCGACTCAGAATCTGTCTTCACAGTTTTAATACCGAACAACAAATTTTAAAATTACTCGATATAGTCTCGCAGCTTGAATGATAAATATATTGATTAGCGACATTTGCTCTACAATTATTCGAGACAGCTTGCGTATTTTTGCACTATGAGCGCATATTTTATTACTGGCATCGGTACAGATGTAGGAAAAACTTTAGTTGCCGCTGTGGTAGCAGAGGCCTTGCAAGCAGACTATTGGAAGCCTATTCAGGCGGGCTCATTGATGTCTACCGATACCCACTCTGTACAGTACTTGATTAATAACGACAAAACGAAGTTTTATAAAAGTGCCTACGAGTTGTCCGAACCTATGAGCCCTCATGCGGCTGCGCCTATAGATGGAATCGAAATAGATTATGAAAAAATATTTCGACCAAAAACCAAAAACAATTTGGTTATCGAAGGTGCCGGAGGGCTGTTAGTGCCAATTAATCAAACCCAAACAATTGCAGATTTGATTCTGCCAGATGATAAAGTAATTGTGGTGTCTCGCCATTATTTAGGAAGTATAAACCACACCTTACTCACTTTGAGCGAACTCAAATCGCGCGGCATTTCTATTCTCGGATTGGTGTTTAGTGGCGATGAGCATCCCAGCACTGAAAAAATAATCGAGTCTCAATCTGGTGCAAAGGTATTAGGGCGAATAGACGAAGAGCCTTATTTTGATGCAAATGTAATTACCTATTATGCTGGTAAATTTAAAAAAGCACTAGTATGAGTCTTTCACAACGCGATAAAAAGCATTTATGGCATCCGCTTACGCAACATAAGCTAACGTTAGATATGTTGCCAATTGCCAAAGCGCAAGGAGCAGTACTTTGGGACGAAGAAGGAAATCGTTATATCGATGCAATTAGTAGTTGGTATGTGAGTGTTTATG
>QIIH01000335.1 GCA_003229235.1 Flavobacteriales bacterium
CAATTAAAATTACCTGCTAATTGGCGGTTAGATTTGTACGGAGAAGGCACAGAGGCAAAGCAAATAATAGATTATTTACAGGCTTCGAATAAATCGATACACTATAAAGGCTCTCTGGCAAAAGCAGCCATTCATGAGTTGCTACCAAGCTACCATTTAAGCCTCGTGCCACTTAAAAAGCGTATTTATGGGTCTGTACCTTCCAAGATTTTTGAATTGGCGCATTTTGGAATGCCAATCATCTACTTTGGCAATGGCGAAGCGGCAGCACTGATTAAAGAATGCGGTTTGGGTTGGGCAACGGCAAGTTTTGACTTTAACAGCTTAAATCTATTAATAGAAGAAATTGATGCATCTCGTGAAAATTGGCCAATTCCGAGAGAAATTATGAATACTGCACAGGAGAAATTTATAAGCCAGCCACAGGTAAAGCTGCTTTTTGATAGGATGCGTTAATAACCTGAGTTCGACCTAAAATTTAATGGTGTTCGTAAACCTCCTTTGTCGGTTAATAGGCCTTATCATCGCCTTTTAGAGCGTTATAGACCGTCTGGAAAACAATCTTTAAATCTAAGAGGAGCGACCAATTTTCTAGATAAAAAATATCAAATTTTACTCGATTAATAATGTCTTCGTCAGACTCTACTTGGCCTCGATATCCTGTTACTTGTGCAAGTCCTGTAATTCCTGGTTTGATAAAATGGCGCACCATAAACTTATCAATACGCTCTGCATACATAATGGTGTGACTCACCATATGAGGTCTTGGGCCCACTACAGACATGTCTCCTTTTAATACATTGATAAACTGTGGGAGCTCATCAATACTCGTCTTTCTAATTATTCTACCAACTCTAGTGATTCGTTCGTCGCCACGCTTTACTTGATGTAAATGTGCTGTTGGACTAGGACGCATAGACCTAAATTTAAAACAGAAAAATTCTTTATAATCGAGTCCGTTTCGTTTTTGTTTAAAAAATACTGGGCCCTTAGATTCTAATTTAATCAGCAACCCTAAAATAGGGGTTAGCCAAGATAGAATGCCCACAATAATAACTATTGAAAGCACAATATCGAACGCCCTTTTTATGACTTGATTAAACGAATCTTGTATCGGAATTCGGCGTAACGAAATAATTGGCAGCAGGCCATAATAGTTATACTCCAGACGCTTTGTATAAATCTCTTTGTTATCTGGTATAAACTTTAAAATCTTTAGATTGTTGTCTGCAAAATCGACCAATTTGCTCATTTGTTCGTCGCTTAATTCGGCAATAGAAGAATAGATTTCGTCAATGTTGTTCTCACTAACAAAATCAAAGGCTTCTTCTATTTTAAAACCATCTTCTGAGCCAAAATCGAAGGTCTTGATTAATTGATATCCATACTCCGGGCTATCTACAAAAAACTTTCTGAGCTGGTCTGTCTTTTGGTTTAGCCCTAGAATAATAACCGTGCGGTAGTTTCCTCCAAAAAGAAGACGATACTTTTTTAATAAATAGTAAATCGCCAGTTTAAC
>QIIH01000276.1 GCA_003229235.1 Flavobacteriales bacterium
CGGCTACCCCTAAATGATTGGCAACAATTACTTCAGGAACGGTACTCATTCCTACAGCATCGGCTCCTATGATCTTTAAATAGCGGTATTCCGCGCGAGTTTCTAACTGCGGCCCAACTACACTGGCATATACGCCTTCGTGTAATTGTACACCGTTATTAGAAGCAACTTGCTTTAATTTAGTATTCAAATCTGGATCGTAAGGCGCAGACATATCTGTAAAACGTTCGCCTAAGTGTTCTACTCCCTTAAAAGCTAGGGGGGAGCCACCTTGTAAGTTTATGTGGTCGTCTATTAGCATTAACTCGCCCTTTTTAAAGTTTAAATTAACAGCGCCAGAAGCATTCGAAACAAGCAATTTACTAATGCCCAATGCTTTCATGATTCGTACCGGATAAGTTACGTCTTGCAGACTATAACCCTCATACACATGAAATCTCCCTTGCATTACAATTACTTTCTTGCCTTCTAAAGTTCCATATAAGAGCTTACCTGTATGAAATTGGACAGTAGCCGTTGGGAAATGAGGTATGTGATTGTAACTCACTTCACTAATAATATTCATATGACTAGGCAATTGCTCTAAGCCAGTGCCAAGAATAATTCCAATTTCGGGCTTGTCGAAGCCGCGTTCTTGTAAAAATTTTGTGGTCTCGTTTATTAAATTAATCATGCATGCAAATTTTTTGGCACAAAAGCCATCAAAGAATCAACGTCTTTAATGTCTTCGTAATAATCAATATCGTTTTTAGCGGCAAGTAACTCATATTTATAAGACGTTAGGTCGTTCAGCGTATCCTTGCCTACAGAATCGCTTCCCCACTGTTTGTTTTTAAATAACTGCGGAATCATGCTGCTAAGCCCTAATAAATAATAACCTCCGTCAAGTGCAGGGCCCAAAATGGCCTCATTCTGCTCTAGTTTATTAAAGGCTTCTTTTAAATCTTCTGTACTTAAGTCGTACAAATCGCTCCCTATACAAATCAAATTTTTATAACCAGCATCAAATACTTCTTGGAAAGCGTTCTGCATGCGAGATCCTAAGTTGTCGCCTTTTTGTAATTTTTTATTAAAGCGATTATCGTTCCATACATCGTTGGTCCAAATTTCTTGAGAATAATAAACAAAAATATCACAGGTCAAACTACTTGTTATCGCCGCTGTATGTGCCAATAAAAACTCGTAAATATCTAATGCTGCTCGATTGCCAATAGTTTTGGCCAACCTAGTTTTGCATTGCCCTAAGATGGGATTACGACTTATTATTATCAGGGCTTGTTTAGTCATAAACTTTTTCGCCTTTTAAAAGCCACTGGCTCCAATGGTTGTTAAACACATGAACTCGCTCCGTAGTCACGCCTTCTACATCTACTACAGAATAGCCGTTGTTTTTCCATTCAAAAATTCCGCCATAAAGGTTTTTTACATCGGTATAGCCCATTTTTTGCAGACGTTCGCCTATTACTTCAGACCTGATCCCTAAAGAACAATAAACCACAATAGGTGTTTGTTTGT
>QIIH01000396.1 GCA_003229235.1 Flavobacteriales bacterium
ATGTGTATATCGACTTAAGAGAAAAGAGTTATTCTGGAATTATCGACGAAGGTGTTTATGACGACAGATTTGAGCTTGTACTCAGAAAAACTAGACGCAATGCCAATGCCAATGCTAGTGCTAAGTCTGGCAACGAAGTACTTGCTATAAACAACAAACTATCTGAGACAGTAACAATTTATTCTAAAGTAGAAGAAGAAACAATTAATAAAATCGAATTATTTAACATTCTTGGTCAGAACATTATGAACCTGAGTTATTCAGGAACAAGTAATCAAGAAGTGATTTCGTCTAATACTTTGTCGATAGGTACTTACATTGTAAGAACCACTACAAATGGCCACTACAAATGGCGGAATTTACAGTACAAAAATTTTAATAGAAAAGTAGTAGTAGTTTTATTTTCCAAACTTAGTTGTAAAAGTGGCGAGCTCAACCTGTTGTTGCTCGCCATTTTTCATATTCTTTACCGTGTAGTTACCAGCAGCAATTTCTGCTTCTCCAGCTAATACAACAAATGGAATCTCACGCTTGTTTGCATAATTCATTTGTTTGCTCATTTTAATTAGATCAGGATATAATTCGGCCCTGACTCCTTGAGATCGTAGCACCTTAATGGCTTTAAGGGCATACATGCTTTCCTTTTTGCCAAAATTGATAAAGAGTACTTGGGTTCCTTTAATTGCTTCTTTCGGAAACAACCTTAGCTCTTCCATTACTAAATAAATACGATCCAATCCAAAGGAGATCCCTACTCCACTTACATCTTTGAGTCCAAAAATTCCTGTGAGGTCATCATAACGTCCTCCACCCCCAATGCTTCCCATTTTTACACCTTCAGGTGCAGTTACTTCAAAAATTGCACCTGTGTAGTAGTTAAGACCTCTGGCCAAAGTAACATCTATCTCAAGGGTTGCGCTCTTAAGCCCTAACTGCCCTATCGCATCGTTAATAAAGTGAAGTTCGGAGACACCTTCCAAACCAATAGTTGAGTCTATCAACAGGCTAGTTAACATTGCTAAGCTTTGTTCCGTACTCATGTTTACATCAAACAAAGGTGCCAATTTATCAATAGCCTCTTGGCTAATTCCCTTGTTGCGCATTTCGTTTTTTACACCCTGTTCACCTATTTTATCTAATTTGTCCAAAGCAACAGTAAAGGCTATCAATTTATCTTGTGCGCCGATCACTTCGGCAATCCCACTTAATACTTTTCGGTTGTTAAGTTTTATGGTAACTCCTGATATTCCTAGACTATCGAACACCTCGTCGTACAATTGTACAAACTCCACTTCTTGCCATAAAGATTTAGATCCAACAACATCGGCATCGCATTGATAAAATTCTTGGAAGCGACCATGCTGTGGCCTATCGGCTCTCCAGACAGGCTGCATCTGATATCTTTTAAAAGGAAAGATGATGTCGTTTTGGTGCTGCACCACATAACGTGCAAATGGGACGGTTAAGTCATATCGAAGGGCCTTTTCTGATAACGAATTAGAGAATCGAGTTAAATTTCCATCAGCCAAAGCATCCAAATCGGCTTTCTTTACTTTTTCTCCAGAATTTAATATTTTAAAAATCAATCGATCTCCCTCTTCGCCGTATTTTCCTAGCAAAGTCTCAGTTTTCTCAAAAGACGGAGTCTCTATCGGAGCATATCCATAGGTTAAAAAACTAGTTTTAATAATGTCAAAAATAAAACTACGCTTAGCCACTTCTTGTGGAGAAAAA
>QIIH01000191.1 GCA_003229235.1 Flavobacteriales bacterium
CCTCTGGTGTACCAGTTGTTCCGCCAGGAGCATTGCTGGGTAGCTACGTTGGGAAGGGATAAGCGCTGAAAGCATATAAGCGCGAAACCCATCACAAGATGAGATTTCTTTAAAGGGTCGTGGGAGACTACCACGTTGATAGGTCATAGGTGTAAAGGCAGTAATGTCATAGCCGAGTGATACTAATAACCCGTAAGCTTATGTACAATCGTTTTCTCCCGTCTTCGGACGGGGGAGACACTCTTTATTGTATTGATTACAAAATACTTAATTTTTTTATATCTCTTTTTCCTTTATGTTAACGTATTAGTCGTTAGTATTGAGTCTTGAGTTTTTAGCAGGTATGGTGCTAAAATAAACACTCCAAGAAATAAACTCAACCTAACGTATGTATTGAGTACAAAGTATACAGTATGGAGCATCGACTCTCTACTGAAGACTAAAGACTCACTACTTACAATTTAAGGTGGCTATAGCGATGGGGCTCACCTCTTACCATACCGAACAGAGAAGTTAAGCCCATCTGCGCAGATGGTACTGCTATACCAAGTGGGAGAGTATGTCGTCGCCTTTTTTTCGTCGCCTTTTTTAATATTAAGTCCTTGTTCATTTATGAGCAGGGACTTTTTTTATACATCAGATTTAAATCTTATAACACTCGCGCAAAAGGCTCGACATGCCAGCGCGCCATCTGGCCCGTTCGCTAAAACAGTCCACCGGACTGTTTTTTTATGCTCCGTCCCCTTTTTTTTATTACAAGAACCCGTTCTATTTATAGAGTGGGTTTTTTGTTTTTTACACTTTTGTAACTATCCGTTGTGGGCAATAGACGTAAGACATAGGACAAAAGACTAATGATTCAATATCGATTTTTTTTCCTAACGCCTAATTACTAGCTCCTAACTACTAATCACTCTTTTTTTCGCTTAAACAGTTCAACAAATCAACGCATCAACATTTTAAAATTTTTGATTCCTAACTTCTAATTCCTGAATACTAGCTCCTAGTTACTAATTACTAGCTCCTAATTAGGCTATCGTTTAATCGTTTAATCGTTGAGTCGTATTCGATTAAACGATTAAACAAATCAGCGTTTTAGCATTATTTTGAATTAATCGTGTTTCTTGGACGCCTAATGCAGATGGTACCGTTAGGCAGCATTGGGAAACTTCTTCTGATAAGGAAAAAACCTGGACTACAGCTTTTGATGATTTGTATAAACCTAAAAAATAGCTTTCATGATGGTATTAATACCTTTAAACCCGCAGTAAATAGCTCCAATTGCAGCTATTATACCAGGGACTAGGATAAAAAGGGTATTATTATTAATAAACGAAAGGGTTATTAAATAAGGCCCTAAAATGAATAAAACTAAAGTGAAAGCCAGATATTTTAGACCTTTTATGAGTAGTTTTTGATCTGTATGTTTTTGCTTAGGTTCTTCCATCTTGATATGCACTTATTGCTTTACGGACGCTTAGGTGTTCATCTAACAGCGCTTTGGCTTCTTGCTCATTAATATTTAATTCTTGTGAAACCATTCGAGTACCGCGATCTACAAGTTTGTCGTTACTCAATTGCATATCTACCATTCGATTGCCCTTTACTCGACCTAGTTTTATCATAGCGGCTGTAGTAATCATATTGAGTACCAATTTTTGAGCAGTACCAGCCTTCATACGAGAACTGCCTGTAACAAACTCAGGCCCAACAACCACTTCAATTGGGAATTTTGCTGTTTGTGCCAATGGACTACCTTGATTGCAGGTAATGCAGCCAGTAGAAATTCCTTTTAGATTACATTGTTCGAGCGCGCCAATTACGTATGGAGTAGTGCCAGAAGCGGCTATGCCAATTACAAAATCGTTCTCAGAAATATTGTAAGTTTTTAAATCTTCCCAGCCTTGGGTGGTACTATCTTCTGCAAATTCGACGGCTTTTCTGATAG
>QIIH01000351.1 GCA_003229235.1 Flavobacteriales bacterium
AGAAATTGAACAAAAAGTATTCGAAGTTTTAGACTTATATAAATATTCGGTAAATGGTGAGCCGTATAACTATATGGCAGAATCGATTATATCTCAAGTAGGCGAGGGTGCCGGAAACCCAAACACAGATGGCGCTTCAATTAACGAGATGCCTCATAAAGGAAAAGTTACGGTACTTTTTAGAGAATTTAAATATCGATACGACAAAAATGGCACCAAAGTAAGTAGCGCAGACGTGCTAACCCAACTGCGTAAATCTGTAAAAGGGTATCCTGGAGTGAGTATTATTATCGACAAAGATGCCGGGTATGCAATTAATTTAGAGGTTAAAGGAGACGATTACGATGTACTTTTAGACGAAGCTCAAAAAATACAAGACTATATTAATGGGCTTGGAATACAGGGCATCGAAGAGTTAAAGCTGGATGTGAATCAAAACAAGCCAGAAATGGAAGTTTTTGTAGATCGCAAAAAAGCCGGAGAGCTAGGCGTAAGTACCGCTCAAGTGGGGCGTGTATTACGTAGTGCAATTTATGGTTTCGACTCTTCTACCTATAAAGAAGGCGAAGACGATTACGACATTTTTGTACGCTTCGAAAACGAAAATCGCTATAACGAAAGTGCTTTGTTTAATCAGAACATCACCTTTAGAGACAACAAAGGAAACTTAAAGAATATTCCAATTTCTGCCCTAGTGACTACTAAAAACATTGCGACTTTTAGTTCAATCAAACGTAAAAATCTAAAGCGTGTTATTACGGTTTATTCTAACGTATTAGAAGGCTTTAATGCGACAGAGATTGTTGGTAAATTAGAGAGTTCGCTCGCGTCTTATACCATGCCCAATAATGTAGAATACAATTTTACAGGAGAACAAGAAGAACAAGCTAAAAACATGTCCTTTTTAATGATGGCTCTCGTTATCGCTTTGGCTTTGATCTTACTTATTATCGTGGCGCAGTTTAACTCTATTTCTAAGCCGATCATTATTTTTGTTGCCATTGTTCTCAGTTTTATTGGAGTATTATTTGGCTTGGTAATCTTCCAGATGGACTTTGTGGTTATCATGACAATGATGGGAATTATTTCGCTGGCAGGAATTGTAGTAAATAATGCCATTGTACTTCTCGATTATACGCAATTGCTTATCGATCGCAAAAAAGAAGAAGTGGGTATTGGCACAGACAAACTACTTACACGCGAACAATATAGAGATGCAATTGTTGCGGCCGGGCAAAATCGTTTACGTCCTGTAATGCTTACAGCAATCACAACAATTTTAGGGTTAATACCGCTTGCAATTGGGCTTAATATCAACTTTTTTAGTCTATTTACTCAGTTTGATCCACAGATCTATATAGGAGGTGATAACACTATCTTCTGGGGGCCTATGTCTTGGACCATCATTTTTGGATTGAGTTTTGCTACCTTCCTAACGTTGGTAATTGTGCCAGCGATGTTCTATTTACTCAACCGAGCAAAAATTAGATTTGCCGAGCATAATGAAGATCAGGCTAAGATAGAAGGAGCTGCTTAAAAATCGATTTAAACTAAAAACCTGAGTTCGACCTAAGATTTGTTTACAGTTTAGATGTATTTTTATTCAATTCGAAGTCAGATTTTCGAAAGACTAACTAGTTAGTT
>QIIH01000318.1 GCA_003229235.1 Flavobacteriales bacterium
TGTAGCAATTTTAAAAGGAGTTGCAGCCACGAACCGATATGGCTCGTTAGCCGCTTTTGGAGCCATTGTAATCGAAACGAAAACATTTGCCCTTACAGGAGAGCCTGTTGCCCAGAAGAAACAAGCTTTAGTGACAGGCAATGTTTACAGTGAGCTTACTCCTGTTTTTGATGCCATTAGGGTATCACCAGATTATATAGTTGCGTTAAAAAAATCAGCTACATTCGAAGCAGCAAAAGCCACCTATTTTTCTCAACTAAAGGCAGATTCCGATCGTGGGATTGATTACTTTCTTAACGTTGCCCGCTATTTTGAAATCTGGGACAAACAATACAGTTACTTTGTGGTTTCGAATATTGCAGGGATTGCTCCAGATAATGTAAAGGCACTAAGAGCTTTAGGGTATTATTTAGAACAGCTAGAACAATACGACGCTACAGTATCAATATACTATCAAATAAAAACACTAGAGCCATCAAGCTCTCAGGGGTATAGAGATTTGGCACTTGCTTTTACTAATGCTGAACGTTATAACGAGGCATTCGAAATATATAAAGGTCTAATATCTAGGACTATAGAAGGGGTGCAATTAGACGGAATGGGCAAAGTAATCGAAAACGAACTGCGCCATTTTATGGTAAGGCACAAAAATAAAGTTAGATTTAGTGACCTACCAAGGACACTGTTAACGGCCGATTTTAGATACGATATGCGGCTTGTTTTTGAGTACAACGATCCGTCTGCTCAATTTGAGCTGCAGTTTGTGAACCCTAAGAATAAGTTCTTTAATTGGGCGCATACAACTTTCGACAACAAAGAGCGTCTGCTACAAGAAGTGGCCAATGGATATAACATGCAGGAGTATGTGATCGAAGGTGATTCTCGAGGTCGTTGGGTAATAAATGTGGTAGATCTAAGCGATTCTGATTTTCAAAATCCAACCTATTTGAAAGTCACTCTGTATAAAAATTATGGAGGGAAGTACGAAGCAAAAGAAAGCATTTTGATAAATATGGAAGAATTGAAAACAAAGGCAACAGTGCTCGAATTTTCATACTAAAAAGGTAAAACTTTGTCGGGTATGCTAAGAGTTTACTCATTTTAAGGCAATTATTACTATATTTAAGAAAATGTTATTATTATGAAAACACTACTCACGCTATTATCGCTTATAATTGGATTGCCTTTAATGGCACAAATGAATGTAGTTACCGTAGACGCCTATGTACTTGACGGAATTACTCAAAGACCCATAGAATTTGTAAACCTCAACGTACTAGAAAGAGATCTCGGAACTGTCACTGCTACTGACGGAACTTTTCATTTGGAGTTTATCGAAGATCAAATCGGGCAACAGGATATTATAAAAATTGCTGCATTGGGATATGCGCCCAAAGAGCTGAGCATCGAAAGATTCTTTAATAACCCATACAACGCGGCTATTAGCAACGAAACTCTATCGAGTACAACTAAGGAAGGGGTCGCTAAACGCGGAATTTCTGGTAAAGTTACAAGCCAACAAGGTCCTGTTCAAGGAGCAGTAGTTGGTTTAAAAAACTCGTATAAACGAGCAGTTACAGACGTAAACGGTGAGTTTACGATAGATGTGATGCCAGGTGAAGTATTAGAAATAGAATCACTTACAACTTTTCCGAAAGAAGTTTCGGCTAAAAACAATATGAACATCGCCCTTGAGGTTGATGGAGAATTGC
>QIIH01000115.1 GCA_003229235.1 Flavobacteriales bacterium
TTGAATCATTACTTGCGTTTCGGCGCTGTAATCTTTCGGGAATAATGGTCGCAGTACACGATCTACTAAACGCATGGTTAATACTTCACCATCACTTGGTCGTGCTTCTCTTTTAAAGAATCCACCAGGATAACGTCCAGCTGCCGCAAATTTCTCGCGATAATCTACTGTTAATGGTAGGAATGGTAAATCTTTTTGCTCGTAGTTAGAAACTACTGTACAAAGCATCATACATTTTCCAGACTGAACCACAACAGAGCCATGAGCTTGTTTGGCCAATTTTCCAGTTTCGATAGAGATCTCTCTACCGTCACCGAGGTCGATAACCTCTCTAAATACCTTTGGTATCATAATTTTTGTTTTTCATTAAACAAACAAAGTGCTTGTTTTTAATTTGGTCTATGATCGATTTTCGAATCACAGTTGTTGTGTTGTTGTGATTTGCATCTAAGATGCGTGACCAATGAAAAACTAAAAAATAGCTTTTTCTATGCCTTGCTGGGCAAGAATCAATAAAAAAGGGGCAATGAAGCCCCTTATAATTTACTAAAGATTACTTACGTAAACTTAGTTCTTTAACAATCGCACGATATCTCATAATATCTTTCTTCATAAGATAATCTAAAAGCGAACGTCTTTTACCTACTAACATTACCAGAGATCTCTCTGTGTTGTAATCTTTGTGGTTTTTCTTTAAATGCTCCGTAAGATGTGTAATACGGTGCGTAAACAAAGCAATCTGCCCTTCTGTAGAACCTGTGTCCTTGGTAGATTTTCCGTGTTTTTTAAAAAGTTCTTCTTTTACTTTTGGTGTTAAATACATGCCAACATTTATTTAAATAATTTTTATGTAAGGGTTACAATTACTGTAACAGGGCGCAAATATACGCTTTATTTGGATAAATAAAGTCCTTGACATAATGAGAAATGTAATTGAATCAAATTTAAACCTTTCTTAACATTTGGAGTCATAGAATAACAAACACAAAAAAAGGAAATTATGAATTCGAAAATGAACATTTTTAGTTGGATTGCAGCTGTGATAGTACTATCACTTTTTGTAATAAGTTGCAGTTCAGATAACGACAACGAGGCTAATGTGCAAGAAGATGCAACAGCTCAGATTACTACAAAAACGATTAATCAATCGGATGAGGTTGATATGGTAGAAGAAGAACTTTCTAACATTGCCTTAGATGTATTTGCTACAGACGAGGCTCACGCAAAGGGAATGGCCGATTATGCTTCAGACTTTTTGCCAGACTGTGTTATTATCACTACGGTTATAACTGATGGTTCGATTACAAAAATAATCGACTTCGGCGATGGCTGCGAATTGCCTAACGGAAACATTTTGGCAGGAAAAGTAATATTGAATTATTCGACAGATTTTTACTGTAGAATTGGAGAATTTTTACTTTAACGAAATTAGTTTAGAAGGCGGAAAAACAATCGTTAGAACATTTGCAGATTCTGGTAATCCAATTGCTAATAAAATTACAAGTTTAGATGTTGTATGGCCCGATGGTGATACCGCGAGTTATTCTGCAGATAAAACCCGGGAATGGATCGAAGGATTTGATTCTGGAACTT
>QIIH01000387.1 GCA_003229235.1 Flavobacteriales bacterium
ATGCAGATTATTCAGACTTTACTTTAGAAGAGGTAGAAAACCTTGAGCTGGATGCCGATCATACCAAATCAGAAATTGTAAAAAGCAAAAAAGTCAACTTTAATTGCGATTATGGGAAAATAGAAGTAAGCAATGCAAACGAGATAGTTGGTAATGGCGATTACATCACCCAATATTTTAAAAATGTTAAGTACTCGCTAGATTTAGACTCTGATTATGGTTCTATTACAGTTGATAATTTTTCTAGCGATGTGCGTATGGTTAATATTAATTCTTCTTATGCCGGAATCAAATTAGGATTTAATGCAAATGCACAGTTTTCGTTCGACTTAGATCTCTCTTATGCAAGCCTAAAAGGAGATGATGATTTTACAATAACTACTACAAACAAGAATCATAGTAAAAAACAATATGCAGGCTATTCAGGCTCACAGAGCTCGGGTAATACAGTAAGCATTCAGTCATCTTACGGTGGCGTTACCTTTAGAAAAAACTAACAATAAAAAATAAATTATGAAAGCAATTATGAAAGCAACAGTATTAGTATTCTGTGTATTATTTAGCACAGGCGCAATGGCCCAGTGGGGTAACAACAAAAAGATTAAAGGAAATGGTAACCTAACTACAGATACACGCTCTACCAGTGATTACGACGGTGTGTCGGTTGTAGGGCCAATGGACGTGTTTCTAGTAAGCGGCACCGAAGGTTCTATTATTATTGAAGCAGAAAGCAACTTTATGGAATATATTGAAGTAGAAAATGACGGTGACATGTTAATTATTAAGGTAAAAAAAGGATACAATCTTTCTTCTAAAAAACCAATTAAAGTAACAGTACCATTTAAAAGCATTAGTAAAGTAAAGCTTACTGGTTCTGGAGATGTTGTTTCTAAAGACAGAATAATCGCTGATTCTTTTGAAGCTGTGTTAACCGGTTCTGGAGATGTAACTCTAGATATCGACTCTAACGATGCCGAAATTAAATTAACGGGGTCAGGTGATATTGTTTTGAGTGGATCGGCAGATACTCTTGAACTCAAACTTAATGGTAGTGGCGATATAGAAGCAGGCGGCCTCAACTCTCAAAATGCTGAAGCCTATATTTCTGGGTCAGGTGATATAGAATTAAATGTATCTGGAAGTTTAAAGGCTCGTTTAAACGGATCAGGCGATATTAACTATAGCGGAAGCCCGTCTGTAGATAAAAAAGTATCTGGTTCTGGTGGTTCTGGCAGTATTAGCGGGAACTAAAAACAGTCTCTCATAAACTAAAAAGCCACTCATTACTGAGTGGCTTTTTAGTTTAATACAAATTTTTAGTCAAAATATTCGTCATCGAGAGAATAGTCAAAGGTTCCTGTAACTTCAATAATTTGAATTAATTCACCTGCTGCAGTTCGTGATTCAAAAGTAAAATCAAATGAACCCTGAATTAGACGCCTACCTAAATCAAGAACATCAATATTTAAGGTACCTTCCAATTCGTCTGAAAAAGCAGCACCTTCAGATTCTTCAAAGTAAATCATTTGATAACCACTAGTCTCTTGCGTCCAATCTTGTTCGGGCAATAATGGCTGTGTGCCTACAGCAAAATTTGCACCCTCTAAACCAATATATAAATTTATCTCACGCACTCTGTCTCCGGTAGGACCTTCTGGGTAAAATCCTCCCAATAAGCGTAAAAACAATCCGTCTGCAGTTTCAACAATTCGACTTGCTCGAGCAGGTGATCCTGCAAAAACTGGGGGTTGCAAAATTAAATCGGTACCACCAATATTTACAAACATAACTGCACGATATGCCGCAGGAACATCTGCCTCATCAGTGAGCGGAATATCTGTAAAGTGTCCTGTTGATATTACTATTAATTCGCCATCAGATTCGCGTACAGCCGTAAATTCGAATGTCCCAGTAATGCGCTTTGCAACAAGATCAAGTTCGGTAATTTTAATGATTCCAGATTCAGATCCGCTTTCTTCATCGGCGACATAAGGTTCGCTCACGCCTCTTTGGTACAATCCACGAACTACATTTCCAACGGCAGATGATACAGTGAATTCTCCAACCGATGGGTTTTCAATATCTATTCTGATTCGAGTGATAGTAGATTCCTTAAAAGCGTCTATATATAAGCCAGAATCACCAAAAACGGCGATAACTTCTGTCAACGCTGGATCGTATAATTCGCCATCTATTATTGCCGTTAAGCCTTGCTCTAAGTCTCCAGTACCATCATCGGTGCCATCGCCTGTGGCGTCGTCTGTAGTGTCGTCTCCCATGACAACGCCATCGTCCACTACAAATTCGCCTTCTAAGGGCTCATTGTCGCAAGCCAAAGCCAACACAAAAAGGGCGGCTGCGAGTAAAAAAATCTTTTTCATACGTTATTTTTAATTAAACAGGTACAAACTTACGAAAATCATTGGTTTTTAGATTCTCTTGGCACACGAAGTAGCAAAATG
>QIIH01000466.1 GCA_003229235.1 Flavobacteriales bacterium
CTTTGGCCCACCAAAGCAACAGTTTTGCCTTTCGGGATGTTAATGGTAAAGTCTTTTAAAACCGATTCTTTTTCGTAGTTAAACCAAATATTTTCTATACTTATCGAAGAATCAAAGCTCTCTTTGTTTACAGCGTCTGGTTTGTCTATGATATGACTCGGAGTTTCTAAAATTTCTAAAACACGTTCGGCTGCGGCATTTCCTTTACGCACACCATACAAGGCCTTACTTATTTGCTTGGCAGGCGTTAATATGTTATAAGCCAATCCCATAAAGGTTAAAAATCGTTTACCGTCTAAAACCCCTTCTACCAAAACCATTCGGCCTCCAAACCATAACAAAACCGCAATTACACCAATCCCTAAAAACTCACTCGTTGGCTTTGCCAAATTAGTTCTGTTGAGTAGGGTGTTGGAATATTTATAAAACCGTTCGGTAGATTTTTTAAACTTCGCATTAAAAGCACTTTCGTTATTAAATCCTTTAATCACCTTAAGGCCACTTAGAGTCTCTTCGAGTAACGATAAAAAGGTACCCTGTTCTTTCTGAACTAGATCGGATTTTCGTTTAAGACTCTTACCTATCAGAGAAATAATAAAGCCCGAGATGGGAATAAAAATAAATACAAAGATGGTTAGCTTTACACTAATAGTAAGCATAAACAAAATCGAAACGATGATGGTTAAAGGTTCACGAACAATCAATTCTAAAATAGAAAGAAAAGAATGCTGAATCTCTAGTACATCGGTTCCTAATCGAGCCATGATATCGCCCTTCCGCTTTTCAGAAAAATAGGAGAGGGGTAGGTCTACGGTTTTTTTATAAAGTTCGTTTCGAATATCTTTTAGCACGCCATTTCGCAAATATGTAATAAAAAACATGGCGGCATAGTTGGCCAGATTCTTAAACAAGAAAACCACAACAATTAGGGCGATTACATAGGTTAAGGCCATCGATGGATCGTTGTTGGCCAGGGTGTTAATCTTGTAGTTTAGAAAGTCGTTAAAATACTTCCCAAAATCTGTAAATCCATTAAGGACAGGAGCTGTTGTAACTTTTTCTGATTCGTTATCAAAAAGCACATTGAGTAATGGCATAAGCACCATAAAACTCAAACCTGCGAAGATTGCGTAAAAGATATTAGCAATAATATTAAGCCCTCCATACATCTTGTATGGTTTGGCAAAGCGAAGAATCTTTTTAAAATAATTCATTCTTAACGTAAGTTGAATTGTTGAGCAATACGTTCTATTTTCTGTTCGAGTTGCTCACACTAATATAGAATTTTATCTTTGGCTCCGTTCCACTAGGTCTAGCTGCTACTTTACTACCATCCTGAGTGTAAAAGATAAGAACGTTCGATTTAGGGAGCTCGATATTTTTAGTATTTCCGTTAGCGGCTGTTGCAACACTCTTAAGATAATCTTCTTTTAACAGCACTTGTGAATCGGCAATTTGTTCTAGTTGTTCTTCTCGCAGGGTTTTCATCATCTGCTCAATTTCTA
>QIIH01000315.1 GCA_003229235.1 Flavobacteriales bacterium
TTTAGTCTTTTCGCCCTTCACAAACTCCGTTTGCTATCTTCAAAGCAAAACATGTTTTGCTTTGAAGATAACGCTCAGGGACCGCTAGACATTTATCTTTCAGCAATCTTTGGTGCGGAAAAGAAAAGCTTATTGAAATAATAAAAACTACATTCCAGTAACCTCAAAATCATCTAAATGATAACGCGTCGTAGCGCTAGGGTCCGACCCCTGATAAAAAAAGCCAAAATGCATCATGCCTTCTAAACAAGAAATATTTATTGGGCCTACTTCCATAAAATCGCCAAAACCGCCTGAAGGCCCAGTGGGAATTATTGCATCGAGTAATGTCCAATCTGCTTGTCCAATCTGCTGTGGTAGGGTCGCCAGTAAAGTTGCTAGAAAAGTATACCGTAAGAATGGTTCTGTTATCAAAACTAGCCTGTACTTTGAAACTCAGCTCCTCATTAGCTTGTACAGACATATCAATAGCTGGTGAGATAAGCCATACGTCTATTTGGTCTTCGCCCGAATTAAATCCAGTAATTTCTGCATAGACATTTCCCGAAAAGCTCCCGACTTCCCAAGCTGTGTCGCCACCGCTAACATTAATATTGGTCCAATGAGCAGTTTTCAAAATCCGATTCGTCTGTAAAGGATTCGAAGTCTTGTTCGTAAAAAATAGTCCCTCCACCAGAAGGAGACAAACACTCGAGAAAATCTGGATCACAACGAGTTGATGCCTCATCAAATACTACGTTTGCTGGCTCATTGATGTTCATTACATAAAAATCGTCAAAAAAGTCTCTAGATAAAATACCATCAAGGGTTCCTCGTCCCTTTGGCAGGATCAGACCTTTAAAGTCACAAAAAGTTGACGTACTAACAATTATTCCTCCGCCTAAACAACTCTCTAAAAACCGCTCTCCGTCAAACTCGTCGGTATCTTCTGCGGCAAAAGTTAAAGGGTTCTCACCTAAAACATCGTTTCTATTAAACTGAACATCTAAAAGACGTATAAAAATATTTTCAAACTCATCAGAAAAATCTGCTACCGCAATTTCTAAAGGAACGATAGTACCAACTTCTGCCGACCGTATGATAACTGCATCTTCTTGCGGAGCAGGTATTTTTTCGATAAAAGACCCGCCTCCAATACCAAGGCCAGCGACCCCATTTGTTGTTGCAACAGTTAATCCAGCTAAGTTTATATAGATCTTGCGCCCAATCTCGTATTTAGTAAATAATGGGTTTACATCAATCAATAATTTGATCCCTGCGGTTGGGTTAGAAGCGGCATCCTGAATTATTAGTTCTTCAAAAAAGTTGCCAGCCTCGTCACTAGATACTACGTAGCCAACCATGACATTATCGCTATCCCCATCAAATGTAAAGTCTACATCTCCATCCAATTCCGATTGAGTCAAAATACCTAAAACAGCATCTACATCTATTATTGTCCCGCTTATTGTAGGTTCTAATACAGAAGTGTCTGGAATATCAAACTCGTCGTCTTGTACACAAGAAAAGCCCGTTAATAATACAATGAGTAATGTTATTAATCTAAATAAATTGTTCGTTTTCATCTCCATATTGTTATGCATCATTAAATTGTATTAAAATCGTAGGTAAAAATTAAGGTAGTAGGTGGTTCCGCTCCCAAAAAAATAACGGTTGCCAAAAATAGGCCCGTTATCACGAGATTGATCTTCTAAAACAGTGCGATAGTTTGAGTTTCTTGACTGTTCGA
>QIIH01000470.1 GCA_003229235.1 Flavobacteriales bacterium
CACCTCGAGCATCAATAAGCTTAACTATATGAAAACCGCTTGGAGATCTTATAAGTTTACTGACTTGGCCTACTTTTAATTTTACGACCTGGCGGACAAAGATACGGGGTAACTGACCTGTACGAAACCAGCCTAAAACGCCACCTTCTAAGGCTTTTTGGCCGTCTGACCAGGTGACTGCTGCTTCAGAAAATTTTACGCCTTGTTTTATTCTGTTAAGGACTTTTTTAGCTTTGAGAATTTTCTGCCGAATTGTTTTTGCGTCGGCTCCATCAGGCACAGAAATTAAAATATGTTGAACTTTAAACTTATTGTTTCTAAAAGTCTTATGCGTTTGGTTAGCAAGAAATCGGTCTATTTCTTCTTTAGAGATTCGTACTTGATTGCCCACACTGCGTTGTTGCAAACGAGCTAGTATGATTTCTTTGCGAATTGATTCACGTAATTCTTTGAAATCCAGACCTTCTTTTACAATTCGTTGTCGAAATTGAATTAAAGTCATTTTGTTTTTTTTCGCAATATTGGCTAGGGCTTGATTAACCATTTCGTCACTCACCTTAACGCCCTTACGTTTCGCTAATTGAATTTGGATGCGCAGAAGAATGAGCCTTTCAAGAGCCTGTTTTTCGAGAATATGCCTAGCAGGAATTGCTGTTTTTTGCGTTTTTAATTTTCTAACGACGCGACTTATGAAATGATTAAGTTCGCTCTGCAAAACGATATCATTGTTTACCACAGCAATGATTTTATCAATCGATTGAGCTGATTTTGCTAAACTGAGTTTTGTAAATAATAGAGAGCAAAACGAAAATAGTACCAGTATTAAAAATAGGGTTTTCTTTAAATTTGAGCTTAACAAAATTACCACCTGTGCAAAGTTATTCCCGTTGTAAAACTATTCTAAGGTATCTTCATATCCTAAAATGCTTGTTTTTAACAAGCTTTCCATATTATCCCCTAATTTGGTCAAACCTTTAAGCACAAATTGCAATTGAATTGTATTTTCTTTTTCCGAATTAGTATCCCTAATATAAGTACGGCCAACCAAGCGCATGGCCCAGCAGCAATTGTTATATTCTAGACCTGCAAACCCTTCTAATGTAGTTTCGTCCCTAATTGAGTAGTTCCAACGCCCGATAGCACTCCAGCGTCGGGATAGGCCCCAAACGCTTGAAATATCAGTTTGTTCAATGCTGTTTTCCCTTAGGCAACATTAAAAAGATGTTTTTTGCCATGTTTATAGCGATACTCAAAAATAGTCACTTTTGTATCTGTGCGATCGGGATCCCATTGAGTACTCGCGGTGATGTTTTGATAGGGAGTGAACGCCCAAGAAATCTCAGCGACCGCGTCTGAGCTATTGCCAGTTTCTACTTGTTCACCCGGTAAAGTGACAGAACGATTTTTAAGGTAATATATTTGACCTAGTGTTGCTCTAAACTGCTCGCGGTTGTTATCATCACGTATAAATCGTGACGTTAAGGTAAAAGTTAATTGATTTGCATCACTTTGGCGGTCAGCGCCACTGTAGCGGTTAGATCTAAATAACTGATTAATATCGAGTGTTAAGCGAGATGTGTCAAAGACAGGTAAATCAGACTGGTCTTGGCTAGGCACGTATAAATAAAACAATCTTGGTTCGAGAGAATGTGTAAATTTTGATTTACCAATTTTGATGCTTCGGTCAAAAAATAGACCTGAGTCGATATTAAAAATTGGCAAGCTTCTAGTTGGTGTTGCGTTACCCGTCGATCCAGTCGGTAAATTTAGGTTATAACTTGTGTATCGATAATTAAGACGAGTGTTTAAAAAATATCCTGGTTTGTCGAGTAGCTTATATGAAATGCCTGGCATTATGTCGTACCGAAGACCAGTGGTTACATCATTTGCATGATCAAATAACACCGCTTCTAAGTTAACTTGCGATTTGAGCTATGCGGGATATTTCCGTCTAACACTATTTGTGGCAGTCGTTGATAGGATTCGGCTATGTTTTTTAAAGGCTGAAATGATTGCAATCGCATTGTTAACGACCAATAAGGCCTAGAATATTTTAAATCTATTTTCCGTTCTAACTGGGTAAGCGCCGTATCTGTGAGACGATTTCCTAAATCTTCA
>QIIH01000322.1 GCA_003229235.1 Flavobacteriales bacterium
TTGGCGGAACACCACATCTGGATCAAAACTATACGGTATATGGCGAAGTTATTAATGGGCAAGAAGTTGTAGATAGTATTGCGGGTTCACCAAGGTCCGATCTTAACAGACCTATTGTAGACGTTAGAATATTGTCTGTTAGAGTGAAAAGTGGAAAGTGAAAAACTAAAAGTGAGAAGTGAGAAGTGAAAAGTGAAAAGTGGATGACGCAATTTAGTGCCTTTGCCGAAAATCAATAATGTATTTATGTCTTTTCTAATGAAGAAGAAATTCAATATTTTTATTGCCCTACTACTTGTCGCAAGTGCTGCAATTGCTCAAAATGCTGAAGCCCTTAACAAGCGTGTTCTGTATAAAGTAGTAGACCTAAAAACCGAGCAAATCACCCTGCATTGGCAAAATAAAAATGATACTATCATTAGTACACTTGGCAACCTAAACACCCTTTTAGCAGACGACAATAAAAAACTAATTTTTGGCATGAATGGCGGCATGTTTCTGCCAGATTATTCGCCGGTAGGGCTATATATAGAAGACTATAAGGAAATTAAAGGGATCAATATTTCTGTGAGTAAAGGCAACTTTAACCTTAAGCCAAATGGCGTATTTGCAGTATATAACGACAACACTGCCATGATTTGTGTTAGCGAGGCATATGCCAGCAATCCTAATATCAAATATGCAACACAATCTGGACCCATGCTATTAATAGATGGGCAGTTTCATCCTGCTTTTAATGAGGGGTCTTCTAATTTGAACATCCGCAATGGGGTTGGAATTTTACCTGACGGAAACGTAGTTTTTGCAATGTCTAAAGGCTTTATCAACTTTTACGATTTTGCGTTGTTCTTTAAAAATTTGGGCTGTAAAAATGCACTCTACTTAGACGGAAGGAGATTGGGAGCAGACACGCCGTAAATTTGGGGTACTAATAAGTGTTACAGCAAAAGAATAAATCTTCCTGATATCTCGAAAATACCTATCTTTAGTATTCCCTTTATCTTCATTTAAGCCAATTATTACCTGCCTAATACACGCAATTAATGTTAAGATACCTTCGTGGCGTAAGAAAGCAACTCTTCGCAAAAAACAAATATAGCCAGTATGTACAATATGCAGTTGTCGAAATTGGTTTGGTGGTTATCGGGATCTTAATTGCTTTGACAATCAACAATTTGAATGACAAAAAGCTAGAAAACGATCGCGCAGACCGTTTTCTAGATAGGCTTAAAGTTCAGCTAGAGAATAATATGGAGACTGTAGACTGGCATATCGAAACCAATGAGCTTTATTATGGCTATTCGGAGGGATTTCTGAGTATCATCGGAGAAGAAAAAGAACAATACGACGACGCGCAACTAGACAGTCTGGTCATGTTTAATGTGTTCGATTTTAATTTAAATTTAGATATGAATCCCCTTCTTGAAGGTCGTGAAAATGGGGATTTTGCACTGCTTTCCTCAGACGATTTGACCCAGGCCATCTATCGGTTAGTTAAATCTTATGACGAGATAATAGAACGGGAGAGGATCACAAATGCCGATCTTAACGATCGATTTATACCGTATCTAAATAAGCATTATAATTTTACAAACTTGCTTTATCGAATGTCTGAAGACCCAAATGCTGTCGCTTCGAAAGTTTATAAAGGAGACAATTATAAAGTGTTGTTTGATCAGGAGTTTGAGAACTTAATTATGCAACGGCAATCACTAGGAACGGATTTATTAGAATTGTATATCTATCTAAAAGAAGATATGCTTTTAATTCATGAAGCGATTAAATAATACTTTTTTAAAAATTGACCACAAATAAAGAAATATGAAAAAACTAACCTTGGCAATTATCCTTTGCTGTCTCTGCACGGTAACAATCAAAGGGCAAGCTGTTGAGAACGGCACTGTCACTTTTATGCGGGGTATTAATAG
>QIIH01000222.1 GCA_003229235.1 Flavobacteriales bacterium
AGGGGGTTTTGTTCTCTTGTGTTTCCGCCAAAAAAGTCGTTGTTTTTTGTATAAATATTTAGCGATCCTGTTAGTTCGTACGACCAGCTTTTCCAATTATGTAATAGTCCAACTTGAGGGCGAAAAACAAATCTATTATCCCCAATATTAATCAACTTATCTTCAAAATATTGCCCGATAGGTAGCTTAACGCTTAAGGACACTCCAAAAGTCGTATTGGTAGGATTGTCGGCATAATATTGTTGTAATTCTTTGAGACCAAGTGCTGGAGGGCCTGTTAAATTCATAGAAAACCGCACTCGAGAATCGGCAAAACCACTACGATTTACGGCTGCCATTTCGCCATTTAGCAACCCTTGATAACGAACAAAACTAAAAGGAACTACTACGTCAATTCGCGCCGATTTACTGCCTATCTTGAACGGCTGAACGTAAGATACCAAAATCGAATTAGCCTCTACACTAGCATCTTCTACCTCTAGCAGAGGATCAAAAAACACATCACCTGTAGTATAACCATAACCCGCACCAATTATCTTAGTCCCCAGAGGAAGCGAAGACCATCTTCGCGGCTCGACATCTTGCGAATAAGCCGAGTTGATACAGCTTGCCAATAAAACCAAGCACGCCAAAAGAAACTGAGATACTGAATGCATAATTTAAAGTGATTAAGGTTAATTGACTTAATTTTGACTTAAATATTCTTTATTGCTTTAAGAATTCTGCTACGCCTACCTCGCCATGACGCAACACAGTAATAGAGATAGGTGCTCCTTTTTTAGACGTTCTTATATGCTCTCTAATCGAAAATAATGAGTTATTGTCTTTAATTTCGATCCCGGCCATTTTTAGAATAATATCGCCACCAATTAATATTTGTGACCCATTAATGTTAGCCGGAATATATCCACCTTGTAACCCAAGAATACTCCCTGCCCCTTTAGATGACGCTTTAGTGATAAGCAACCCAGATGCCTGTGGCACATTTAAGGCTGCAGCGAGTTCGCTATTGAGTAAAACCGATTCTAACCCACCCCAAAGGTTAGATTCTTCCATTAATAATTTCTTGGCTACATTAGACGACATAGCAAATCCAATACCTTCAAACCCTCATACCAATCACATCTCCTTTCATATTAAACATTGGCCCACCCGAGTTTCCTGGGTTTATTGCCGCGTCTGTCTGAAGGAATTCTATTTCGATAAAATCATTGCTTAAACTTGCGGGTTGGTAGCGACCACTTAAAATACCTCTTGATAGAGACTGTTTAAACCCATGAGGCGCGCCTAAAACAAAAACATCTTCTCCAATATCAACTTTATCGGAATCACCAATTTTAGCTACTTCCTTTTGTTTTAATTTAAATTCGCCTACTATCTTGATCATCGCTACATCTGCCTGCGGATTAGACGCAACCACTTGTGCTTCGTATACATCACCATCGAGAAATTCTACTTCTACTACTTCGGCTGCCTGCACAACATGTGCCGCTGTCCAGATCAGACCATCGTCAGAAATTAGAACCCCAGATCCTAAAGAAGCTTCTGCCACAGACTGAATTTCTCCCGCTACACTAGCAGAAGAAATATTTATAACATTGATAACCACAACAGACGACTTCACCTCTGTATATAATTCGCTCAATTTTTGAGAATATCCCGAGAACGAAATAAACAAGACAACTGTGAGCATTGTAATTTTTTGCAATTTTTTATTCATTATTATTGTGTTATTCCTTTTAACCTGAGTTCGACCTAAAATTTAATTTACAGAGCTCTAAGAAAAGGTGAGATTTGAAATGTAAAGTTTAAAGGAATATCTAGATATTT
>QIIH01000153.1 GCA_003229235.1 Flavobacteriales bacterium
AGAGGCATATTTTAATGCATCTATGTTGAAGCGTGCACAGAGTGATAAAAAAATAAAAGTCTCGTACTATAACCCTCGTGATTTTACTTTAGATAAACACAAACGAGTTGATCAAAAACCATATGGAGGGGGCCCTGGGATGGTACTTGAGGCAGAGAGTATATTGAAAGCTGTGAGTAAAGCAATTGGACGAAAAAATCTGAAAGATATAGAGGTTATATTTTTCTCACCTAGTGGAAAACAATTTGAACAAAAAGAAGCCAAACGATTAGCAGGCAAAAAGAAGCATATTATATTTTTATGTGGGCATTATGAGGGTATTGATGCGCGTGTAGTAAAAATATTGAAAGCAAAGCCAGTTTCAATTGGCCCGTATGTTTTAACTGGCGGGGAGTTACCATCGGCAGTGATGGCTGACGCCATCACACGTAATATTTCTGGAGTGCTAGGCAACGCAGGTTCTTTGGAGGATACGCGTATAGCAAGCCCCGAAGTATACACACGCCCAGAGGTATTAAAATGGAAAGGAAAAAATTATAAAGTACCAAGTGTACTGCTCTCTGGACATCATAAAAAAATAGAGGAGTGGAAGTTAAAGAAAAAAGATAAGAATGTAAAGGAAAGATAAAATCTGGTTGATAGTTTGTACAAGTTTTGAGAATTTGTTAATTATACTCTGGATTGCTTCGCAGGCTCGCAAAGACGATTAAACCCTTCGGGCTTAATCGTCAACGTCGTCCTTGAGTAGCCAACGAGGTAATCTAGAGTTAAATCACCTTTAGTCGTTATCTGACGTCGTCTTTGCGAGCGCACGAAGCAATCCAGAAATCATTGAGGTATTTATTTCTCTATGGTATAAACATAATAGAAAAGCAAATAGAGATATAGAAAATTGAGTAAGTTGTATCTTGGGCGAACTAACCTAGATAGCAACAAAACTGCTGTAGTAATAGTGGATATGCAAAGTTCATTTACTAACAGACTCTTAGATAATGTACGAACAAGGCTTGTGGAAGCGCAAAAACAAATTCTGCGCACATGTGCAAGGAAGGACATTCCCATCGTTGTTCTTGAATATTGGAATCACAAGGACACTATTAACGAGATTTCAAGGGAGCTAAGATTAATTCCTCGTGTGAGATTTATTTTAAAAAGAAATTGGGATGGATTTCAAGCAACAATCTTAAACGAGGTTCTTAACGGATTTAAAGCTGAATCGCTTTTGTTTATGGGTGTTTATGCCAGTGGGTGTGTTTTAAGTACAGCATCTACAGCCGTTAATCTTGGCTATAATATTTTCACATCTGAAGATTTAATAGCAGAGTTTCCGCCTGGCGCACTTGATATTAAGACCAGACGATGGTTGTTGCAAAATGGACATCTGCAACAAAATGCTAATGCATGCTCTTTTGTATAATTAACAATACATTTGAATATGCGTGACAGTACATTCAAAAACGGCGACACAAAACTCGCCGTTTTATTTATTTAACTTTTCTTCAATTTGAGATATTGAGTAGGACATTAGTGT